>DATDCH010000264.1:0-12853 GCA_036524455.1 Kofleriaceae bacterium
CGACGCGCTAGCGCGGGCCTAGGTGCATGCGGTTCTCCGCGGCGCGGAAGCCTTGCACGGCGGCGGGCTCGGGCTTCGCGAGCGAGACGAAAATACCGACGAGGAACGCCGCCGGCACGCTGAAGATGCCCGGATTCTTGAGGTCGAGGATCGGCTCGGCGTTCTTCAACAGATCGACCCAGACGGTCGGCGAGAGCAAGATCAGCACGAGAGAAACGATCGTGCCGGTCAGCATCGATGACATCGCGCCGAGCGTCGTGAACTTGGACCATGTCATCGACATCAGCAGCGCGGGAAAGTTTGCGGAGGCGGCGATCGAGAATGCGAGGCCGACCATGAACGCCACGTTCTGGCCTTTGAACAGCAGGCCGAGGCCGATCGCGAGCACGGCGAGCCCGATCGTTGCGTAACGCGCGACGCGCAGCTGCTCCTTCTCTTCAACCTTGCCGTCGCGCAGCACGTGGCCCCAGAGATCGTGAGCGATCGCGGCGGCGCCCGACAGCGTGAGGCCTGCGACGACGGCAAGGATGGTGGCGAACGCGACCGCGGAGATGAAACCGAGGAAGCCGGTACCGCCGAGGACTTCGGCGAGCAGCGGTGCGGCCATGTTGCCGCCTTTGTCGACGGCGACGATCGCTTTGCGACCGACGAGCACCATCGCGCCGAAGCCGAGCACGAACGTGACGAGGTAGAACCAGCCGATGAGCGATGTGGCGTAGGCGACCGAGCGACGCGCGGTTTTCGCGTCGCGCACGGTGTAGAAGCGCATGAGGATGTGCGGCAGCCCTGCGGTGCCGAGCATGAGCGCGAGGCCGAGCGAGACCGCCTCGAGCGGATTCGCGACGAGCTTGCCCGGGGCAAGCACGCCGGCGCCGTCTAGCGCGCGCGCTTCGGCAAACATCGTGAGCGGGTTGAAGTCGAACTGCGCGAGCACGAGGATCGCGAGCAGCGTGGCGCCGAGCAGGAGCAGGCCGGCTTTGATGATCTGGACCCACGTGGTCGCGATCATGCCGCCGAACAGAACGTAGGCGAGCATGACCGCGCCGACGATGACGACGGCGAGCTCGTACGAGAGACCGAACATCAAGTGGACGAGATTGCCCGCGCCGACCATCTGCGCGATCAGGTAGAACGAGACGACGGCGAGCGTACTGATCGCCGCGGCGATGCGCACGGGGCGTTGGCGGAGGCGGAACGCGACGACGTCGACGAACGTGTACGTGCCGAGGTTGCGCAGCGGCTCGGCGATCAGGAACGTGATGAGCGGCCAGCCGACGAGGAAGCCGATCGAGTAGATGAGGCCGTCGAAGCCATCTTTGGCGACGAGGCCCGCAATGCCGAGGAAGCTCGCCGCGCTCATGTAATCGCCTGCGAGCGCGAAGCCGTTCTGCGCGGCGGAGACATTGCCGCCGGCAGCGAAGAACTCGGCGGACGTGCGGGTGCGGCGCGCCGCCCAGTACGTGATGGCGAGCGTGATGAGAACGAAGCCGAGGAACGAAGCGATCGCGATGACGTTCGGTTGGCCGAGCGACGACTCGGTCACGGTGCATCTCCGTTGCTCGCGGGCTTGCGGTCACGCAGCCGCTGGACTTGCGGGTCGTAGACTCGGTTCGCCCACCGCACGTAGATCGCGATGAGGATCGGTGCGAGCACGATGAGTGCGGCACCGAGCACGATCCCGATGCTGACGCGGCCGCCGGCGATCAGCGTGCCCGCAGTCTCTTGGTCGAACGCGACGAGCAGGATGAAACCGAAGTAGGCAACTACCATCACGGCGGTGAGCAGGCCGCCAATACGCCATCGCCGCGCGACGAGCTTGTTCAGCTCGACATCTTTGTCGTCCGGCATGCGCGGACTATACAGACTCAGCGCGCGGCGGGCGCGGTGGGCTCGATCGTGATCACGAACGAATCGCAGCCGCCCGGACCGGTATCGCCACCGATGCGGCGCGTGACGGGGCAATCGGCGTCGCGCTCGTCGGTGCGCAGGATCTTGGCGCCGAGCTGCTCGAGGGCGCCGAGCACTTCCACATCGGGCAGCGTGACCTTGCCGTAACGCTTCGGACCGCTGGAGACGAGCGCGACCGACGGCTTGACCGCCGTGAGGAACGCGCGCCGGCTCGACGTCTTGCTGCCGTGATGGCCGACCTGCAGGATGTCGGCGCGAACGGCGGTCGCATGGTGATCGAGGAGAAATTGCTCGACGTCGCCCGGCGCCTCGTCGGGGTGCTTGCGATCGCCGGATTCGGCGTCGCCGACGAGCAGCACGCGCGCGCCGCCGAGATCGACGACGATCACGACCGAGTTCTGGTTCGGATCGCGGAGCTGCTTCGCCTCGGCATGCAGGATCGTGAACGTCGCCGCCTCGCCGAGCTTCACGGTGTCTGACTCGGAGAACCGCTCCCAGCGCGCGATCTTGACCTCGGCGCCCTTCACCGCGACGACGCGATTCGAAGGTACGTCCGCGGCGGTGTGGTAGACGGCGGTCGCCGACGCGCCAACTGCGGTGAGGAAGTCGCGATAGAACGCAGCCTCGTTGATGCGACCCGAGTCCCACACGTGACCGACGTCGTAACAGTGCACGACGAGATCGAGCGCGGAGCCGTGATCGAGGTGCGGGTGGCTGAGCACGACGTGGTCGAGACGAAGCCGCTGCGTCGGTGCGGTCGCGCCCTTCGCGACGCAGGTGTCATCGCCGGATGGTCCGATCGCGTGCGCGAGATAAGACACGACGCGCAGTGGCTTCTCGCCCGGATCGTTCGTGCCGGCGTCATAGAGCAAGTTGAAGTCGTGGCCCTGGAGCAAGATCGCGAGGCCGGTGCCGACATCGATCATGTGCACGCGGTACGTGCCGACTGCCGGCGGTTCGCGCGGCACGTCGTCGGGGCTCTCGATCTTCTGCCACGTGATCTTCGGCGTCGGACCTTGCGTCGGTACGGTGCCGGTGGTCGGGCGGGGCGGCAGCGTCGAGCGCTGCGAGCCGCGGCACGCGACGAGTGCGAGCGCGAGCGAGACGAACGCGATCAGTTTAGTCATGGACGCTCGCGAGGCGCTTCTCGAGCCTGGGTTGCACTGCGGGCGACACCGTCGCGGGCCACGTGACCTGCGGCGGCGGGAACGCGGGGCGTGCGAGCAAGTAGCCTTGGCCATAGCGCGCGCCGGCGGAGATCACCGCTTCGAGCTCGGTCTCGGTCTCGATGCCCTCGGCGACCACCTTCGCGTCGAGCTCGGTGCACATGCGCACGATCGCGGACACGAGCTTGAACAATCGCGTGTCCTTCGCGAGCCCCGCGATCAAGCCGCGGTCGAGCTTGACGACGCGCGGATGCAGATCGGCGATGTACTTGAGGTTGGAGTAACCGGCACCGAGATCGTCGACGACGAGGTGAACGCCGCGGCCGCGGACTTCGGCGAGCATGTCCTTGCAGAGGCGGAAGTGCGAGAGCGGCACCGCTTCGGTGATCTCGAGGTAGACGTCTTCCGAGTGCTGGAAGATCGGATCGTCGGGCTGCACGACCCAGCGCTCGTTGAGCTCGGCCGGATGAATGTTGAGGAACAGCGGATGACCGGGACAGCCTTCGAGCGACAGCGCGCGCAACAGGCGGCCGAGCTCGCCGGTGTAGTTCTCGGCGACCGCCGCCGCGAACATCTGCATCGGGCCTTCAAACTCGGGCGCCTTCGTGCGCGCGAGCGCCTCGTACGCGAACACCTTCTGCGAGCGCAGATCGACGAGCGGCTGAAACACGACGAAGCAATTGCGCGTCTCGATCAGACGCTGGATCGCTTCGCCTAGCGGCGACTTCGTGGACCTCCTCACGAGCGACAGCGATCATCTCATAGTGCTCAGAACTGGCCTACTAGTGAGGCCGCGATCACTGGGCCGCTCAAGTTGAGGCTCCCTAACGAAGCCGCAGTCATTTCGAGCTGAAGGGTGTCCTCAC
Organism: Kofleriaceae bacterium; assembly: GCA_036524455.1. GTDB lineage: Bacteria > Myxococcota_A > Polyangia > Haliangiales > Haliangiaceae > JABFXX01. Next base: position 3,941 of record DATDCH010000264.1, read on the forward strand.
TCGCAGTGTCGGGTGTCGCGGTCAGGGGTATCGACGAGGTAGCCACCGCGCCCAGCTCGAAGCGCAGCGCGAGTGCGTAGCGCGCTCCGTGAAACGCGTAGAAGTCGAGCCCGAGCGTCGCAGCCGTCGTCGCGCCCCAACCGTGATCGCGCGCGGTGTGTCCCATGTCATCGCTGATCACGAGTGCAGCGCGTGTCGTGCCGAGGTCAAGCCGTGCGCTCGCCGTGATGCGGTGGTGGAGGTCGTAACGAACCTGCGCACCGAGCGCGAGCGTGAGCGCGTCGAGGTCGGTGCCGAGCGTCTGGAACATCGTGCCGTCGGCGGTGCCCCAGGCGAACGTCCCGTGCGTCCACAGCTCGAGATGCGGAATGAAACCGTGGCCGAGCCGCCGCGCGTACCTGAGCTCGCCGCCGACCAGGCTGTCTCCGGTGACCGCGTTCGCCGAGCTCGTGCGCAGCGCGCGACTCGTGCCGCCGTACGTGAGCTCGTTGTTGCCCGCGTGAGCGCTGGCGGTGAGTAGAAGCAGTGCAATCAGGCTGCGCATACTAGGGCTCCTGGTCGAGGAGGTTGTTGGTGAGGAATCCGGTGAGCACGAGCGCCTGACTGCGCGTCGCGCCCGGCGACGGAATGATCGTTGCGTGACCGAGCGGGTCGCCGTGGTCGACGAAGATCTTCGCGTTCGCCGTCGACAGCACGCGCACCGGCGGATCGTCGAGTCGGAAGTCAGTCGGATGCAGGTTGTCGAGCGCGACGAAACCGACGCGCGACACCGTGCCGGTCGCCCCGATCAAATGCGAGCCGCTCGGCGAGAAGTCGTACGAGTCGAGCTTGCCGACGCCGAGCAGCGGCGATGTCGAGAGCGTCTCCATGTCGAGCAAGCCGAGCACGGTGCGCGCATCGTCGTGGACGAGCATCGCGAGGTCACGGCCCGGCACGGGCACCACGTCGCTCACCGGCTTGCCGAGCGGAATCGTCTGCAGCTTCGCCTGCGTCAGCGGATCCTGGATGTTGACGAGGTCGAGCACGTGCACGCGCGGCACCTTCGCCGCGACGGACGCGAACAGCGCTTTCGTCGGCGCGACATCGACGCCGGTCGGGAACAGCAAGATGCGATCGATCGGATCGGAGACCGGCACCGAGCGGAACTGCGCGGTGTCGGCATCGATCACCACGACCTCGCCGGTGTTCGGCGTCGCCGCGAGCACGTAGCGCCGCTTGCTCGGATCGTCGTAGACCGCGATGTCGGTCGGCCCGCCACCGGCGCCGAGCTCGGCGAGCAGCGGCTTGAAATCGGCGTGATCAGACGTCTCGGGCGGCGTGGCCTGGATGAGGACTTGGAGCACGTCGCGCGCGTTGTCGCTGCGCACGTAGGCGCTCGACGTGTTCGGTGCGAACACGACCTCCTTCGGGATCACGGCGGTTCCGCCGAGGTCGAGGCGCACCGACACTTCGCGCTTCTCGGGGTGGTTCGCATCGATCAGGGTCAGGTTGTTCGACGACAGCACGAACGCGAACGTGCGCGGCGTCGGATCTTCCGAGCCCGGCACCACCATCGGCGGCGACAGCGTGACGCCTTCGGGGATCGAGCCGAACGAGCGGATCGTCTTGAGCGTCGGGTTCGCGTCGCTCGGCGGCTCGTGGAGATGAATCACGGCGAGTTCGTTCGGGTTGCGGAAGAAACCGGCTTCGTCGGGCCCGGCCGCCGAGAAATACGCGACCGCCATGCTGTTGTCGGGCGCGACCGCGATGCGATCGAACGGCGAGCCGATCTCGTAGGCGCGTGTCTCGACTTCGCGATCGACGGTGTCGATCACCCAGAACCTCGGCGGCTGATCGATCTGACCCTCGACGATCGCTTCCTCGCCACGCGTGATCACGAACAGCAGGTGGCGGTCCGGACTCGGTACCGCGACGACGGCGCGCCGGCCGATCTTCGACGCCGAAATCTGCGGCGTCTCGCGACTGAGGTCGAGCAGCGTGACGCGATCGAGGGCGGAGTCGACGTACGCGATCTGCGACTTCATCGGGATCGGGCCGAGCACGGCGCGCTGGCGCTCCCACATGATCGGCCGCTCGTCCTCCCAGCACGCGGCGAGTAACAGCAGTAAATAGATGCAGCGTTTCATTGGACCACCTGGCTGTTGAGGTCAAAGCCGGTCACCGTGCGCACTCCGTCGGTGCCGAGATCGAGGAACGAGACGCGACCGAGCGGATGGCGCTGCGACACGAATGCTTGCGACGCACCGGGCAACATGCCGACATCCGACGGCGGTGAACCGAGCGGCTTCGTCATCACGACGCCGGTCTGGGTCGTCACCACTTGCAACGCCCGCGTCGCGCTGACCGCGTCGCCGCCGTCGAGGTTGACGTACACCTTCGTGCCGTCGGGCGAGTACGTGAACGGTCCCGGATCGACCGGCGTGATCTGCAGCTTGCCGAAGCCGGTCGCGAGATCGAGCAGCGTGTAGCCGTAGCTCTTGTCGATGTAGTCGTCGAAGTTCGCCGCCATGCCCGGATCACCGAACGCCTTCGCGTTGAGTAGCAGCGCGGTGTCGCCCGTCGGCGAGATGCCGACCGCACGCACCGATTTCTTGAGCGTCCATGTCGACCGCGGGTAGCCGGCTTGGTCGAGCTTGACGAGCGTGATCCGCTCGTCGAGAGTAGCGTTCGTGTAGAGCAAGCCGCGGCGGCCGTCGCGCGACAGCACGAGCGAACCGAGCGTGGCGTTGGTCAGATCGACGGTCTCGACGCCGTTCGGGTTCTGCGCGTCGCCCGGCACGTCGATGATCGCGAGCTGCGTCGCCATGCGCAGCACCGCGTAGATGCGAGCGCCGTTCGGAGCGAGGTCGATGTCGGTCGGCGGCGACGCCAGCGGAATCGTGAACGCGAGGCCCGGCATCGAGCCGACGTTGACGATACGCAGCGACGACTGGTTCGCCTGGCGGACCGCGGCGTACTCGCCGGTCGACACGATGTCGACCTCGACGTCGCTCGCGGGCACGTTTGGCGCGACGACTGGAATCGGCGGCACGATGCTCGGCTCGTGATCGGTCGCGTAGGCAAGATCGATCACGGAGACGCCATCCTCGGTCACGACGTACGCGCGATTGCCGGCGGCATCGAACTGCACGTTGCGCGGTCGGAACCCGACCGTGAGGTTGACCGCTTTCTCGGCGCCCGGCGCCAGCGCGACGACGGTGACATCCTGGAAGCTACCGATGTTCGTGATGCTGCCTTCGGCGATCGCCTTCGCGAGATCGAACCAGATCACCGCGTAGCGCCCACTCGGATCGATGTCGAGCCGGTTGAGCTTCTGCAGCGTGCCGAGCACGCGCACCGAGTCGGTCTCGCCTTGCGGTCGCACGATCGTCGCGGTGCCGTTGTGCGAGTCGAGCACGACCGCGCCGTCGGTGCCCGGAATGGTCGCGACCACCTTCGGCGATTCGCCGACCTTCGTCGAGCGCACCGCGAGCGTGGTGCCGTCGATGCGCGCGAGCGAGTCCTGCGCGGTCATCGCGACGTAGACGTAGCGCTGCGAGCTGATCGGAGCGCCGAAGTCGTACTCGACCTCGGGCGGTGGCGTAACGCCGGCATCCGTCGACGGTGGTCGCTCGCAGCGCCCGAAGTCGCTGCAGATGTAGCCGGCCGGGCATTCGTTCGACGACAAACAGCCAACGAAGCCGCCGTCGGCCCACGACCCCGCGTCGCCGTTGTAGCCGTAGCCGCCGTCGGCGCCTTGCGCAGAGCAGCCGGCAACGAGCATGAGAGCCAGTACACGCATCAGATCCTCCGGCTCCGACGCGATGGCAACGTACGTGCCGCGCGGCGCCGTAATATCTCGATGCCTTACGCGCCGCGACTTGCTGCGTTGCGCGAAGACCTCTGACAACCGTGTCGTAGCAACAGTCCTACTCGTCTGGCGAGATTGCTGTACGTCACGTTTCGCCTTAACGATGAATGACCATGAGTAGTGACGCTGTACTGAGCGTGCTGCCTCTCGGCTTTCCGTGGCAGACGTTCGATCCGTTCTTGTTCTGCGTGCATCACGACGACGCGTATCCCGCGGGCAACGAGCACATGGGTCCCGCCGCGTCGCTTGCCGGCCGTGACATCGGTCAGGATTTTGCCGGCAAGGACGGTTGGCGCATGTACCACGGCGAGACCGTGCCGGGGTTCCCGCAGCATCCGCACCGCGGCTTCGAAACGGTCACGATCGTTCGGCGCGGCCTCATCGATCACTCCGACTCGCTCGGCGCTGCAGCGCGCTTCGGGCGCGGCGACGTGCAATGGCTCACGGCCGGCAAGGGCATCGTCCACTCGGAGATGTTCCCGCTGCTCGACAAGTCGCAGGGCAATCCGCTCGAGCTGTTTCAGATCTGGCTGAACCTGCCGCGCGCGAACAAGATGGTGAACCCGTACTTCTCGATGCTGTGGGATCACACGATCCCGCGCCATGTCGCGCGCGACGATGCGGGTCGCACGACCGAAGTGACGGTGATCGCCGGTACCGTCGGCAACGACACGCCGCCTGCCCCGCCGCCCGATTCGTGGGCGTCGCACGCCGACGCCGATGTCGCGATCTGGTCGATCCGTATGACGCCCGGCGCGACCTGGACGCTGCCGGCTGCCCAGCCCGGCACGAATCGCACGCTCTACTTCTTCCGAGGTAAATCGATCCGGATCGCGGACCGCGCGTTCGACAGCAAGGTCGGTGTGCGGCTGCGTGCCGAAGCGCCGGTGACCCTCGTCGCCGGTGCCGACGGCGCAGAGCTGCTGCTGCTACAAGGCCGGCCGATCAACGAACCGGTCGTGCAGTACGGACCGTTCGTGATGAACACGCCTGCCGAGATCCAACAGGCGTTCATGGATTATCGACGCACGCAGTTCGGCGGCTGGCCGTGGCCAGAAGATGCACCGGTGCATGGCCGCGAGGATGTGCGGTTCGCACGTCACGCCGACGGCCGTGTGGAGCGCGCCGACGGCGCCGCCGCGGATCCGCTAAGCCCGACCGATGCGAGCGCTCATTCGTCCGACTCCGCTGGACTCCTTCGGCCTTAGGAGCGCGTGTCGCTCGAAGACTCGTGACACGCGGCGAGCTCTGGGCTCAGTCGTCGACCAAGCCACTCGGCTCGTCGGCCGGTAGCGTGTAGCGCCTCTCGATCGCGCCGCGGATCACCGCGCGGCTCGCCTGCGGGTCGAGTAGCTCGTCGCGCTCGACGTGCTCGGCAGCCGCCGCGAGGTCGGGGTCCTTGACGCTGTCTCGGAACCATTTCGAGTACTCGCCGTTGCGCAGATGAAACGTCCAGGTGTCGTCGTCGACGCCATCGGCGAGCAGCACGAACAACATCAGATTGTGTGCCCGGAGGTTGAGCCGCCGCTCGGGTCCGCGGAAGTAAAAGCTGTACGGGCCGAGGTTGCCCTCGACGTACTTGCGCGAGTGACGCGTGCGTTCGGTGCGAGCCGGCTCGGCTTGCACGACATAGGCCTGTTTGCCTCCGGTCGGCCAGTACAGCGTGTGCCCGGGCGCGAGGCGCTCGCTCGCGACGTGCGGAGCACGCTTGATGTTGGCGACCTTCGCGAACTCTTTGACCGTCTTATCGGGATGATCGCCGACGACGAGTAACGCATTGACGGTCTCGATCACACCTTTCGCGACGCTGCCCGGATGCACGGTCACGTAGAGCGTGCCGTGCGGTCGCATCGTGAGCTCGTCGACCGGCCGCCACGACGACGGTAACAAGTGGTGCGCTTCATCGACGACGAGCCAGTGCGGCCGACCGGTGCGCGTGCGCAGCTCGGAGAGTGGCGACAGCAGCTGCGCGAAGAACTCCGGCCGATGCTCGACCGCAACGCCAAGCATGTTGACGACCGCATTGCGCGTCGGATCCTTGAGCACGTCCATGACTTCGCTGACGAGCGGCGCGCGGTTCGGTGCGCCGAGCACGACCGCAAACTCGATCGACGTGTAGTCGCCCTCGGGATCGAGGACGCAGAACTGATAGCCGGCCTCCGACAACCGTTCGAGCAGGCCCGTGGTCAGCGTCGATTTGCCGCTGCCCGAGGTCCCGCAGATCATCGCGTTCGTCACGTACGGATCGATCGTGATCAGGTCGGTCCCCGCCCTGCCGAGCTTGATGCGATGCCGCTTCGGTGTGAGGTCGGAGAGATCATTCTCGACGATGCGATCGATCAACTGCGACACGCCGGCGCCGTGGTCCGCTGGCGTGACGAAGTCGGCGTGCGCCTTGAGCGCCGGCAGCGCGTTCGCCACCGCGACGCCGAGCTCGGCGCTCGTGATCAACGCGTGGTCATTCTCCGCATCGCCGATCGCGGCGACGTTGTGCGAGGACAGCCCGAGGTCCTTGAGCGCACATGCAAGACCGGTCGCTTTGTTGACGCCCGTCGGCAGCACCATCACGGCGCCCTTGTTGAAGATGACCTGGAGCTCGAGCGCCTGGTCGTGAATGACGTGGAGAATGGTGTCCTGATGCGGCTCCCACGCCGCGACGATCACGCGGCCGACCGCGACGCGATCGACACCGCGGCGGCGCAGCTCGTCGGAGAACTCCGGTGGCGGCGTCTCCGCGAGCAGCTTGATCGCCTTGTTCGACGGCGTATACAGCAGCGCGCCGTTCTCGGCGACGATTCGATCGAACATCTCGGGGTGCTGCAACAGACCGAGCAGCTCGTCGAGCTCGCGACCGGTGACCATGATCAGCTTGCGACCGGCATCGCGCAGCCGCCTGAGCGATGCCCACGTCAGGTCATCGATGAGGCCGTGGTGCGCAAGCGTTCCGTCGTAATCCGCGGCGACAGCGTGATAGCGCACACCATCGTGTTTTGCATAGTACGCGCCACGCAGAGAGGCGGTTTCTCGCTGAGTTGGCGGGGGTTACCCGCCCGCGCTCGCTCGGGTTGTGGCATTGATGCACACTAACTGCATGACGCTGCCTGATCTCGGACCCGAGCGCCCCGGGCAAGCCTCGGAGACGCGCGAGATGGTGGACCGTCGGCGCGCAACCGAGACCGGCGGAGAAGTCTCTAACCCAGCTTTCCTGATCGCGCTCGGCGTGATCGTCATCGGCATCGTGGTCATCCTGTTGATCCTGCGATGAAGCAGCACGCTCCGGCGACCGCGCGCAACCGCGAGCCGATCCGCGAGGTGCTCGCGCAAGTGCTGCCCGCGCAGGGCATGGTGCTCGAGCTCGCGGCGGGCAGCGGCGAGCACTCGATCTACTTCGCGCACGCATTTCCCGACCTCGCGTGGCAGCCAAGCGACATCGATGACACCGCGCTCGCGAGCATCGAGGCGTGGCGCGCAGAGGCGGCGCTGCCGAACTTGCGCGCGCCGCTGCGGATCGACGTCACGGCGAGCCCGTGGCCACTCGACCGCGCCGATGCGATCACGTGCATCAACATGGTGCACATCTCGCCGTGGCAGGCCGCGCTCGGCCTGTTCGACGGAGCTGCGCGGCTCGCGGCGCCGCTCGTCTATCTCTACGGCCCGTACCGTTTCGACGGAAAGTTCACGGCGCCGTCGAACGAGGCCTTCGATCGCTCGTTACGCAGCCGCGATCCGAGCTGGGGCGTGCGCGACGTGCGCGACCTCGAGGCCACAGCGCGCGAACGCGGCTATGCCATCGACGGTGTTATCGCAATGCCTGCGAACAACCATTCGCTGATCTTCCGGCGAGCCGCCAGCCGATAAGCAAGCCGGCGCCGAGCAGCGTCAGCGCGACGAACCCGATCCATTGCCCCGGCCGCGAACGCCGCTTCATGCGCGGCGCATCGTCGATCGAGACCAACGTAAGGGCACTGCCGAGACCGACCGAGCTCTTGCCGATCATCGTCGTCGAGATCCGCTTCGGCAGGCCGGTGATCGGAATCTGGCTGCCGTCGAACCGAATCGCGACTAGCTCGAGCTCGCCACCCTCGACGAGCTGCTCCGGCGGAATCGTCGCGCCGCCGCAGTTGACCTTGCCGAGCTCGACAACAACCTTCGACCCCTGGGTACGCGGCGGCAGCGTCCATTCTACAGCGCGCTGGTTGTACGTCCACCGCGCGCGAACTGCGGCGACGCGCTGGTCGAGCTGGATCATCAGAGAGTCTGCCCACGAGCAGGTCCACTCATCGGTGTTATGCCAGTAATGCACCACGCGGGGCTGGATCTCCGACGGCTTCCACCAATCGACGAGCTGGTACGCAAACGTTTCGTCCCATTGCCGCAGCGCCACGGTCATCGTCGCGCCGACCGGACCCTCGTAGTCGAGTCGAGCGACCGCATCCTCGACGCGCGTGAAGCGCACGCTGCCTTGCTCGCCACCGCTCCACGTCACCTCGGCCCTCGGCTGCGCGGCGTGGTCGTCTAACGAAAGGCTCTCGTCATAGATGTAGAGCGAGCCGCGGCTCGGCACTGCGGTCCCGTCGGCGGTACCCATCCACTGGGGAAATCCGCAGTCTGCGCGCGCTTCTGAGACCGCGAGCAGGCTGCCGAGCAGGCCGATTAGATACATGCCGCGCATGCTCGAAAGACACCTCGCCGCAGGCCCGGTTGCCTTGCTACAAAGGATCGCCATGTGCCGCAATATCCGCACGCTGCATCATTTCAAGCCGCCTACGACCGCCGACGAGATCCACGCCGCGGCACTGCAGTACGTACGCAAAGTCAGCGGCATGCGCGATCCAAACAAAGAGGCGGTGGCCGCATTCGAGAAGGCCGTGGCGCAGATCGCATCGGCGACGACGAAGCTGCTCGGTGCGCTACCGAAGAACGGCCAGGCACGTACGCGCGACGGCGAGAAGTTGAAAGCAAAGCTGCGCTGGGAGCGCCGCGAGGCGGCGATCCGCGATCGCTATTAGACCGTCAGCCCGATCAAGTGACCGATCGCGCCGGTCACCGCCATCGCGAGCCCA
>DATDCH010000265.1:0-2683 GCA_036524455.1 Kofleriaceae bacterium
CGTAAGTCCGGGCCGGAATGGCGCTGTTGAGGAGGATCGCGCCGAGGGTTTGCCCGCGTGCCGCGATCGGAACGACCATCGACGACGTGACGCCACTCATGATGCAGAGCTCGGCCAACTCGCGGTCATGAATCCCTGCGCGAATCTGCTCGGGCGTGATCGTTCGGTATAGCTGCGAGCGTCCGGTGCGAATGACCGCGGGAATGCCGTGGTCGGGGTCCGCTTGTGCGCGATACCGGGCGCTGAGCTCGAGGACGAACGCGGTCTTCGTCGCATCGACGTGCATCGCGATCGCCGGCCGTCCCTGCAAGCGCTCCTCCTCGATCTCGACGATGCACCAGTCCGCGATGCGCGGTACAGCTACCGTGGCGACGCCGCGCATGATCGACTCGTAATCGAGTGTCGCGAGCAGCGTGTCCGACTCTGCGAGGAACGCGCTTCGTCGCTGGCGTGCTTCGGCGGCACTGCGTGCACGTTGCTCGGCGGCGTAGAGTCTTGCGCGTTCGAGCGCTTGCGCCGCGTACCAGGTGATCATCTGGAAGAACGCGCGCTCGTGCTCGCGGAAGCGGTGAGCGTGCCCGAAGTTCAACGCGAGCGCGCCGATGCAGCGTCCTTGCGCGAGCAGCGGAACACACGCAAGCGACGCCTCCCCGCCTCGCGAGAATGCAGCGAACGCGTCGGGGTAGCGCAGCTCGAGTTGGCGGCACGACTCGATCCAGACGGGCGTGCCAGTCTGGATCGCGTCGAGGATCGGCATTCGCGAGGGTCGATCGAGCGGCACGCGCGCGTGATGCTCGGGGCGCGGGCCCGTCGGCCCGACGCTACGCACGAGCGCGACGCTACGCCCGTCGTCATCCCGCATCCAGAGTCCGCCTGACTGTGCGCCTGTGGCGGCCATCCCGCCGTCGACGGCGACCTCGGCAACATCCGCCGGCGTGATCGCGCTGGCAAGTGCGCCGGTGAAGGCGTGCAGTCGCTCGAAGCGATCCGCGACCAGCTCGTGATCGCGCGGCACATTGCCGCGATCGGAGCGCCGCGCTCGCTTGAGCGTCGACGCGCATTGCGCGGCGAAGAAATCGAGGAAGGCGCGCTCTGCCTCGCCGATGTGCCACGGCCAATCGGCACCGAACGCGATCCCACCGATGCACCGATCCTCGACAACGAGCGGCAGGCACACCACCGCATCGTGGACGTACGGGTATTGCTCGAGGAAGCGCGGGTACTGGAGCTGGTAGTCGTCTCGCGAGAGCAGATAGACCGGTTTGCGTTCGCGGACGCAATCGGGCAGTGGCATCGACGATTCTGTCATCGGTACCAGGCGAAACGCTTCCAGCGCGTCTGCGCGATAGTCGATCGATCCGGCGAGCTCGAGCGTGCGGCCATCCTCGTCGAGCAGATACACGCCCCCCATCGCCGCCGCCACCGAGCTCATCCCGAACGGCAGCATCGCGCGCACGATCTCTTCGATCGTTGCTGATACGCCGGCCGCGAAGGACTGCATGCGCGGCAACATCTCGAAGAACGTCCCCGCGCGCGTCGCCGGATCCGGACCACCCGACAGTCTGACGAGAAAGAGGTCGTCATCCACCACGCTCGCGTGACACGAGAACCGGCGTCCATCGCGCGCGCGCAGCGGAACCGCGACCGCTCCGTGCGCTGCCTCGACGATGCGAGCCTCGAGATCGCCGGACTCGGAGGCATGTGCGGAGAGCGTCGTCCCGACCAGTGCAGGCAGCGGCGCGCCGAGAGAGTCCGCTGCAGCGACATTCGCCGCAAGGACGACACCGGCGTGCGAGACGAGCAGCAGCGGTTCGCGCAGGTTCGCGAGCATCCGTGCGAACGGCTCGACGCGTCCATCCCCCGAGTCATCCGCCACGCCTGACGCTACCAAACACGGGGAGGCAGATCCCTTTTGGACATGCGTGTTCCGACGTACGCGACCTGAACCTTGGTCGCCCACGCTCCACCACTTCGAACACTTGAGCCTGCGGGATCGCCGGTACTGGCGCGCCGCTTGCTGCTTGCAAGGGGATGGCGGACGCGCCCCGCATCGTTCCAGCGGGCAACAAGCCGCGGCGGCTGTCCGCGGTCCTCGCTCGTTATCCGCGAATCGCCGGCGTATTCGCAGCGGCGGTCGGCGCGGTCACGTTGTTCGGCTGGCTTACCGAGATGCGAGCGATCACGTATCCCGTCCCGGGGCTGCCGGGAATGATGCCGATGACCGCGATGATGTCGCTGCTCGCGGGAATCTCGCTGTGGCTACTCTCCGGCGCACGCCGCGCGCGCAAGGCACGCCTTGCCGCCCGCGTCGCGGCCTTTGCACTTGGGGTCCTCGCCCTCGCCACGCTCTTCGAATATGCAGTTGGCGTCGATCTCGACATCGATCGCCTCGTCCCAGGCCGCAGCAGTCGTGGGCCGGGGACAGCTCCGCGCACCGCCGTCGCATTTGGTTGCATCGCCGTCGGGCTCTTGTTGATCGGCCGCGAAACCGCTCGAGCTCGAAGGGGCACCGACGTTGCCGCCGCGGTAGCCGGTGCGATCGCGGTGTTCGCGCTGCTCGGCTACTTGTTTGGCGTACCGGCGCTCTACGGAACACGGTCCGCGTTCCAGCTCGTCGGCATGAGCATACCGACGGCCCTCGTGCTGCTCGCGCTCTCACTCGGGATCATGACCGCGCAGGTCG
>DATDCH010000266.1:0-12233 GCA_036524455.1 Kofleriaceae bacterium
CAGCGGCTCGCGCGCGCGATCGAAGTAGCCCGTCGTAGGTAACGCCGTCGACGTCGCATGCGTCCGTCGAGTCAACGGGTTGTCGCGGCGCGCGTGTCGATCGCGAGCCAGTTCGCTTCCCAGGTTTTGCCGTCGTCGGTCGAGAACGCCTGTTCGAACCGGCACGATGTCGGCGTGATGTCGGAGATCGTGAAGCGCACGAGCACGCTGCGACCGCCGATCATCTCGCGGCCAGTGAACACGCCGCGCCCGTTCTCGAAGCGTCCGGTGACGGGTGGGCTCATCTCGCCATCGTGCGCGCCCGCCACGTGCAGTGACCAGGTTCCAGTTTCGGGCTCGAAGAGGCGCAGGCTCAATAGCTCGAGACGGCCGGCGGGTCCGCTGACGTCGAGCTCGACGAGATTCGCGCGACCCTTCCAGATCGGGTGCACGACCGTCGTGCCGGAGTACTCGACCCAGCTCGTCGAACCGGTGAGCGGGCGGAGCCGTCGCTTGACGTGCGTCTGCCACGTGCCCGGGTGGAAGTCGAAGTCGTGTTGGCCATTGGAATGTTCCGTCGGTGTTGGCGTCGGCGTCGTCGTCGAGCCACCGCGTGGAGTCGGCGTTGGCGGCGTCGTCATCGTCGTCGTCGTCGTCGAGCCACCGCGCGCGCACGCGGCAACCGCGAAGGCGAGGATCAGCAAACGCAGAGGTGATGCGAGCACACCGACAAGATGCGGCGCCCTGCGCGCACGCACCACGACCAGTTGCCGCCGAACCGATCAGACCAGCTGGCTGTTACGCGATCACGCGGCGACGACGCGCCAGCGCGACACCAAACACCGCGAGCACGACGAAGAGCGATCCGTGGGAGGTCGCGCAGCCACCCGCCTTCGGGTCGTCCGCACCACCGCCGGTGTCATCGCTGCCCGTGCCGCTGCCGCTCCCACTACCGCTGCCGCTGCCGCTGCCACTACCGCTGCCACTGCCGCCGCCCGGATCGTGGGTCGCGACGAACATGTCGACGAACGACGCGTAGCTATCTCCGCGCACCGCGATCGAGCGGCCCTGGCCGCACGGCCACTCGGTGTTGCCGCTCATCAAGCTGCCGCGCGACGTCACGCCGACCATGTACTCGACGCCGTCGAACGTCATGAACGTCGGACCGCCGGAGTCGCCGTTGCACGTGCCATCGGGATCATTGCTGGTCGCGAGCTCGCCGGTCTTCATGCCGGGAACCTGGGCTGGCGTCACGCTGAAGAGCGTCGCGGTGCCCGAGCGCTTGATGCCGGCGTCGTTTGCATTCTCGGTCGTGACGCCGAAGCCCACCATCACGACGCCTTCGCCGACATGGGTCTCGAGCGCCGTGCGATTGAGCGGAATCACCGCCGGGCACGCTTCGGCGAACGCGATCACGGCGATGTCGGCCCCGCTTGGTTCGGTCGCGACCGCGGTCACCTGGATCGTTTTGGTCGGCGCGGTCTCGGTCGGGCCGAACAACGCGCTCAAGACCGACGCGGGCTCGCCCTCCACGCAGTGCTGCGCGGTGATGCCGACCTTCGGCGTGATGCACGTGCCGCTGCAGCCGCCTTCGCCGTTATAAGCGAGGGCGAACACGGCCGGATAGCCGCTCTCCGGTTCGCCGCCGGTGATCACCTGCGTGCCGGTCGAGACGTCGGCGGTGCACGCCGTCAAGACGATGAGAAACAGAAGGTGACGCGTCATGTGCGGCTGAGATTGCAACGCCGGGACCGGACCGTCACGACCGGTCGTCGACGGGTGGCGACCGGTCGTCGACAAAACCGGCGGATCGCCGTCGACCGCGGACTCCGGGGTGGTGACTCGGCGCCTCGGTACACGATCGTCGACGACGCTGGCGACCGCTGATACCGTCGAAGCCATGCGGTACCCGTTCATCCTGCAAGCGCTGGGATGGACGCTCGTCGGTGGTCTCGACTTCGCGCTCGGGCGCGCGACCCAGACCGAAACCGCGGTCGTGTGGTCGGCGTATGCGTCGGTCGTCCTCGGCGTGTTGGGATTCGCGATCTCGTCCGCGCTGTTCTTCGCGTATCGCCGCTGGTTGCCGATGCGCGGTGCGCGCGCTGTCGGTGGAGCGGTCGCGGGTGCGCTCGTCGGCAGCGCGATCTGGTACGTGCTCGTGAACGCGCTCGATCGAGCGGTCGGCTACCCGGATTACGAATCGCTCGCAGCCGGGTTGTTCGGGCGCGGGATGCTGTTCTTCTTCATCATGCTCACGTGGCATGCGGCGCTGCTCGCGCTGCGTGCATCCGAGCGAGCTGCGCGCGCGGAGCGGCTCGCGCAGGAAGCGCGGCTCGACGCGCTCCGCTATCAACTGAACCCGCACTTTCTGTTCAACGCACTCAACTCGGCGGTGACGCTGATCGACGAGGATCCGCCGCGCGCCCAAAAGATGCTCGAGTTGCTGTCGAGCCTGTTGCGCCGCACGCTCTACGAAGACACGTCGGCGGAGACCACGCTCGAGCGCGAGCTCGATCTGATCGGCCGGTATCTCGAGATCCAAGGCGTGCGCTTCGAAGACAAGTTGCGCGTCGCGATCGACGTGCCCGCCGCCGCCGGGCGGTGCGCGATGCCGCCACTGCTACTGCACGCACTCGTCGAGAACGCGGTGAAGCACGGCATGCAGACGTCGACGCAGATGCCCGTCGAGGTCCAGCTCACCGCGACCTACGACGGCGACGCACTGCGCATCGAGGTGTCCAACACGGGTCACCTCAACGGGACCGATCGCGGCGTCGGGCTGCGCAGCGTCGCCGCTCGGCTCGACGCGCTGTATCCCGGCCGCCATAGCTTCTCGATCGCCGAGCGCGGCGGCGCCGTGCGCGCGACGATGGAGATCCGATCGCCGCGGGTGCTCGAGTGAAAGCGCTGATCGTCGACGACGAGCGGCTCGCGCGCGCGCGGCTTCGCAAGCTGCTCGACGCCCACGCCGACGTCACCGTGGTCGCAGAGGCAGACTCGGTCGCGTCCGCACGCAGCGCGATCGCTGCGCATGCACCCGAGCTGATCTTCCTCGACATCACGATGCCCGGCGGTTCCGGCTTCGACTTGCTCGCGCACGAGCCGATTGCGGCCAGCGTCGTGTTTGTCACGGCGTACGACGAGCACGCGATTCGCGCGTTCGAGGTCGGCGCGGTCGACTACTTGCTCAAGCCGATCGATCCTGCGCGACTCGCCGACAGCATTCGCCGCGCCAGCGCGCGATCCGGACCAGCTCCCGATCGGATCTGCGTGAGCTCGGGCGCATCCGTGCGGGTGGTCGCGATCGCCGAGATCATCTTGGTCAACGCGTTCGGTGACTACACCGAGCTCGTGCTGCGCGACGGCACCACGGTGACCGTCAAGCAGCCGCTCACGAGCTGGGAGGAGCGCCTCGGCAAAGCGTTCGTGCGCGTGTCACGCAGCGCGCTCGTCTCGATCGCCGACATCGAGACCGTCGAGCGCGACGAAGGCTCGGCGTACCGGCTCGTGCTTCGCGGCTACGCGAGCGCCGTTCCCGTCAGTCGCGCACGCGGCACGGCGGTCAAGGCGGCGTTGCGCAAAGGCTGAGGCGGGAGCTCGTCCACGTGTCACGTGCACGTGCACGTGCACGATCGGCAGCTTCGCATCGAGTACTGCGCAGCCGCGACCTATGTCACCGCGGATCTGGATCGCCGATCGCCTCGGAGCGATCCACGTGAAGGTGGGGAATCGCTCGATCTCGCGACGTCGGTTTCGCGTACGGCTCGACTACCCGCCACCGCCATCGTGTACGAGTACGTGCACGTGACACGTGCACGTGTACGAAGAACACCGGCTCGTTCAGTGCTTTGGCGCTGCGCTGCCCGCTGGCGGCGCGTCAACCGCGGCGAGCGCGGCTTTCGCCGTGGCGAGCGCATCGGGATTCTGCTGTCCCGCCGGTAGCGACTCCCACTGCTTCACGGCCTGCTCGCGGTAGCTGCGCTCGGTCGCTTTGTCACCGGCGGCTTTCGCGATCTCGGCGCGCTGCGCGATCACGCGAGCTTTGCGAGGCCCGTAGACGAGCGTGAGCGCGTGCTCCGTCCACTTCGCGGCTTCGTCGAGCTTGCCACCCTTGAGATAGAGCCAGCCGAGGCGCGCCGGCGGGTCGTACTCTTTGGGCAGCTGCTTCGCGAGCGCCTCGTAGTCGGCGACGATGTCGAGCGGCCGCTTCAGGTAGGCGTAGACCTCCGCGCGCAGCCACAGGTGGGTCATCTTCTCGAGCGGCGTCGGCGCCTTTGCCATCGCGTCGTCGAGCAGCACGCGGAGCTGCTCCGCGATCTGCTTGGCTTCGTCTGGCTTGCCGGCACCGTCGAGTGCGTCACGCAGGTAGCCGAGCGCTTCGGCGCGATCGTCCACGGAGAGTGGCGCCGACTTGTCGGCGAGGATCGCCTGCAGGTGCGCGATGCCCTTGTCGCGGATCGCTTTCGCACGCGCGGCGAGCTCCGGCTTCTTGTCGGCCTTCGCGACGCAGCCATCCGCGTAGGAGATGAAGTTTGTCGCCAGTGCGTTGTTGCCGGCGGCGTCCATGTACTTGTCGGCGATGTCGAAGCAGCCGACGACGTCGTTGCGCTTGCCCTTCACCATGATGAGCGCATTGAGCAGCTCGTCGCGCCGCGGCCAGCTCTCGGGCATCGCTGCGAGTGCAGCGGTGAATTCCTCGTCGGCGGTAGTGAGGTCGCGCTGCGCGAGCGCACGCTGGCCGCCGAGATAGCGCGCGTCGGCAACCGCGCCACCGCCGCTTGCAGCGGCCGCGCCGGATGCGAGGAACGCGAGGAACTGCTTCGTGTCGGCTGCACCGATGAACCGCGCGAGCACGGCCTCGTCGTTGCCGATCACGTAGAACGTGGGCATCGCAGATGCCGCGAACTTGCCGATCGCCGCGGCGTTGACCTCGCGATCGGCGTCGAGCGAGGCAAACACGAACTTCGCGTTCGTGAACGACGGGTCCATGAACACCGTCGTCTGCATCGCTAGGCACGTGTGGCACCACGGTGCCCACAGATCCAAGACCAGCGGCACCTTACGCTCGCGGGCGCAGGCGAGCGCGGCCGGGTAATCGTCCTCGATCCAGGCAATCGGGCCCTTGGTCTCGGCCTTGGCGCACGGGCTCGCCACGGGCGGCTGCTTTGCCGCGGCTTTGTCGCCGGGCTTGTCGCTCTTGCAGCCGAGGCCGACCACGCAGGCGAGCAGGGCGAGGCGGGTCATATGCGGGCGTGATAGCACGGCTTTGATGATGTAAGGTGCGCCCCTCATGTCGTCGCGTGACTCAAAGCCACCCGAGAGCACCCTCGAGCGCATCATCAACGAGCGCCGCGGGAAAGCGTCGGCGCTGCGCGCGAAGGGCTCCGATCCGTATCGCAACGATGTCGGTCCAACGACATCACTGGCTGCGGTGCGCGCGAAGTACGCCGCAACAAAGCCGGCGCCGCCGAACCCCGAAGCACCGCCGGCCGAGAAAGGGCCGCCCACACTGATCGATGGCGAGGTGCTGCGTGTCGCCGGCCGCGTGATGAACAAGCGCGGCAGCAAGAAGCTGTTGTTCGCGCCGCTCAGCGACGGCTCGGGCGAGATCCAGCTCTATCTCAACATCGCGCAGCTCGCACCCGACGACTTTGCGAACGTGCTTCCCGCAGTCGACTCGGGCGACATCGTCGCAGCCGAAGGCCCCGCGATCTGGACGGACAGGGGCGAGCTGTCGATCCTCGTCAAGCGACTGTGGCTCGTCACGAAGTCGCTGCGTCCGCTGCCCGACAAGTTTCACGGTCTGACCGATGTCGAAGCGCGTTATCGCCAGCGCTACGTCGATCTCGCAACGTCGCCCGAAGTTCGCGACGTGTTCCGCAAGCGCTCGGCGATCGTGCGCGGCATCCGCCGCTTCCTCGATGCGCGCCACTACCTCGAGGTCGAGACGCCGATGATGCACCCGATCATCGGTGGCGCCGCGGCGCGCCCGTTCATCACGCACCACAACGCGCTCGACATGAAGCTCTACATGCGCATTGCGCCGGAGCTGTACTTGAAGCGCCTCGTCGTTGGTGGATTCGAGCGCGTTTACGAGATCAACCGCAACTTCCGCAACGAAGGGTTGTCGCGTCAACACAACCCCGAGTTCACGATGCTCGAGTTCTACCAAGCGTACGCGACGTACAACGACCTCATGGATCTCACCGAGGCGATGGTCGGCGAGCTCGCGCAAGAGGTGAACGGCTCGTCGAAGACGACCTGGGACGGCATCGAGGTCGAGCTCGCGGCGCCGTGGCGGCGGCTGAGCGTGCAGGACGCGTGCAGCGAGCTCGGCAACGTTGCCGATTCGGCACGCGTGTTTGCCGATCCGGCGTTCGCCGCCGAGACCGCGATCAGCCTCGGCATCTCGCCCGGCGAAATTGCCCGCGCGTTGCTCGAGGGTGTGCCCCAGGGCACGCTCGGCGTCAGCCCCGAGGATGTGGTCGCCGGTTTCAAGGATCCCGGCCATCGCCCCGCGCTGGCAGCGCGGATGATCGAGCGCTATCCCAATGAGGAGGAACGCCGCGTGCGCGCCGGTCACATCGGGTATCTCGTGTTCGAAGCGACAGCGGAAGCCAAGCTCGTGCAGCCGACATTTCTCACCCAGTTCCCGCTCGCGGTGTCGCCGCTCGCGCGTAAGAACGACAAGGACCCGGCGTTCTGCGATCGGTTCGAGCTGTTCGTATGCGGCAAGGAGATCGCGAACGGATTCTCCGAGCTCAACGACCCCGATGATCAACGCTCGCGCTTCCTCGCCCAGCTCGTCGCGAAGGCCGCCGGTGCTGCCGAAACGATGGACTACGACGAGGACTACTGCCGCGCGCTCGAGACCGGGATGCCGCCGGCGGCAGGCGAGGGCATCGGCATCGATCGCCTGACCATGATGCTGACCGGGCAATCCTCGATTCGAGATGTCATCCTGTTCCCGTTGATGCGGCCCGAATGAAGAACGACGCCGACACAGTTCGCGGTGAAGTCCAGCGCCGTCGCACGCGCGCGTGGACCGAGGTGCTCGTCGGCGTCGCGCTCGTCGCGGGCGGGCTCGTGTTCACCCGGATGGCGAATGATCTGCTGATCTATTTCGCCGCGTCCGCGCCGATCCTGCTCGGGTTTGTCGCCGCGCTGCACGGCACGCTGCGCCTGCTCTCCGAGAACAAGGATCTCGCGAAGCCGACGCAGCAGAAGGGCAAGACCCACGACACCCTCCACCTCGGGTTTGGCTTCAAGTCGTTCGTTGCTTGGCGCTACTTGATGGCGCGCGACCACCGCGTCAGCCGCATCGTGTTGTCGGTGCTGTTCCTCGCGCTGTTCATCGACGTGATCGCGTTCACCGCGCAGCACACGTTGATCTCCGCCGACAATCCGCTCGGGCTCGAACGCGACGGCTTGATCAACCTCGCGACCGGAATCTTGATCGCGAAGGTCGTCGGCACCGTGCTGCTGTACTTCGCGCTGTTGATCGGCGCGCTGCGCTTCGTGTTCTCGTTCTTCACGACGGTGCCGCTGGTCGGTGTGTGGATCGGAACCGGCGCGCTCGTCTGCGTGCTCGCCGTGATGAGCGGATTCGAGACCGACCTGCGCGAGAAGATCCTCGGCTCGAACGCGCATATCCAGATCACGCGCGAGGAGGGTGAGTTCACGAACTGGCGCGAGATCAAGGCAACCATCGACAAGGTGCCCGGTGTCCTCGCGTCGTCGCCGTACGCGATCAGCGAGGTTGTCATCGCCGCGAACAACAACGGCATGAACGTTATCATCAAGGGCATCGACGTCGAGACGGTCGGCAAGGTCACCGATCTGATCGACGACCTCAAAGACAAGGATGCGATCAAGCGGCTCGAGCCGCTCGTCGAGGATTCGCGCGATCTCACCGTGCCCGACAAGGCGCAGCCCGGCGGCAACGCCGTCGATCCGCCGCCGCCGGATATGCCCGGCGTGGGCGAGCCGATCGATTTCTCGCAACCGGCCGGTGGCGCCGCCGACGTGGTCGATCCGAATCAGCCGCCGCCGCTCGATGGAGTCGCGCCGGAGCCACCGCCACCGCCGCTCGATGGAGTCGCGCCGGAGCCACCGCCGCCGCCGCTCGACGACTCACCGCCGCCGCTCGGCCCCGATGACACGTATGGCGGCGAGGCAGCCGTCGTGCAGAAGCCGACCGTCGATCCGCCGCCGTCCGATCTCGTCACCACCGACGACGAACCACAGGACTTCTCCGCATCCGACGACGACACGATCCACGTGATCGACGTACCGATGGAGCCATCGCTCTCGCGCCGCACGCAATCGCTGCCGGGCATCCTCGTCGGTGCCGAGCTCGTCAAGCAGACGCACCTCTACACCGGCGAAGAAGTCCGCATCGTGTCGCCGCTCTCCGATCCGGCAAATCCCGACGCGACCGGCACGCCAATTCCGTTCAATCGCGACTACCGCGTCGCCGGCGTGTTCTACACCGGCATGTACGAATACGATCTCAAGTACGTCTACGTGACGATCGATTCGCTCACCGACTTCCTCGATCGCGGCGACGTCGTCGACGGTATCGAGGTGCGGATCGGTAGCCCCGACGACACCGACGAGTACCTTGGGCGGCTCCGAACGTTGCTCGGCCCGCAGTATCGAATCCAAGACTGGAAAGAGCTCAACCGCTCGCTGTTCTCCGCGCTCAAGCTCGAAAAGATCGCGATGTTCCTCGTGCTCGGGATCGTGATCCTGGTCGCGTCGTTCTCGATCGTCGGCAACCTGATCATGGTCGTCGTCGAGAAGGCTCGCGAGATCGCGCTGCTCAAGACACTCGGCGCCTCGGACATCAGTGTCATGCTCGTGTTCGCGATCCAGGGCCTGCTCATCGGCGTGGTCGGCACCGGGCTGGGTCTCGCGACCGGCCTCCTCGCGTGCTGGTTTGGCAAGGAGTACGGGATCCCACTCGATCCGGATGTCTATTACATCGACAAGATGCCCGTTCACGTCGACACGACGTCGGTGTTACTGACGGGCGCCGCCGGCGTGCTGATCTCGATGTTCGCCACGTTTTACCCGGCGCTCGTCGCCGCACGCGTCCGACCAGCTGCCGGGATGCGTCACTGACGCGCAACTTCGCGTAGATCGCGGGCTCGTGGCGCGGCGCGATCCGGTGTGTCATCACGCGATGATTCGGGGTCCCTGCGGCAACCACGACATCGCGATCAGTTTCGGCACGGAGGCCGCGTTCCCCGGTATGCGTCAGTGCCGCCCATGTAGTGAAGGATTGATGACAGGTTTCTGAATGTTGGGGACGTCGTTCCCGAGGGTTAGCTCATGGCACACCGCATGCTCACTACCGCACCCATGTCTCGCACCGTCCTCGCCCTGGTGTTGGTCGCTGCTTCGGCATCTGTTGCCTCCGCCGGTCCTTTCGTCGGACTCGGTATCGGGACCGGTGCTGCGTCGAGTGGCGAGCTCGATACGCTCGACGAGAATGGCCGCAGCGGCCGACTGATGGTGGGCTATCGGTTCCCGGCGCTTGGCCCCGGACAGATCTCGATCGAGGGCCTCGGCACACGGTACGGCATGATTTCGCCCGACGGCACCGAGCGGACGGGTACCACCCTCGGGCTCGCCGGCAAGTACAGCTTCCCGCTCCAAGACAACTTCGAGGTGTTCGGTCGCCTCGGCCTTCAACGAACCAGCATCAGCGATGTTTCGGGCAGCGGCATGCTGATCGGTGCTGGCGCTGCGTTCAAACTCCCGGTCGCAGTCGCCAACATCTCGGTGTTCGTCGACTACACGATTCAGCACAGTTCGCTCAGTGGCCCCGTCTCGCCGACGCAGTACACCGATGCCGGACTGACGTCCCGGATCTGGACGTTGGGCGCGTTGCTATCGTTCTGATCTCTACGGGCAACCTAAACGACGCGGCATAGGTCCCAACCCGCGTTGACACACGCAGGAGCCATAAGTAAGGTCCTGCGCCCTTTAGAGATTTCTGTGAGCGACGCGCCGGACCTGGACTCGACTGCAGCTGCCGCTGATCCGACTGGGTCCCCTCGGACCGAGCGTGGCGCGCGCATCGAAATTCGTAAGCTCGGCAAGGCCTATATCCACAACGGCCAACCGCTGCCGGTGCTCTCCAACGTCGAGCTCATGCTCAACCCCGGCGACATGGTGGCCGTCGTCGGTGCGTCAGGCGTCGGCAAGTCGACGCTGCTGCAGATCCTCGGCACGCTCGATCTCCCGACGTCGGGCTCGATCAAGTTCAACGGTGAAGAGCTGACGAAGATGAGCGCGACGCGGCTCGCCGAGTTTCGCAATCGCCGCATCGGCTTCGTGTTCCAGTTTCACCACCTCCTGCCGGAGTTCACCGCGCTCGAGAACGTGATGATGCCGGCGCTGATCCAGCGCATCCAAGTGCCGCGCGCGAAGGCGATGGCCGCCGACATCCTCGGCCGCGTCGGCCTGGGCCATCGCTTGACGCACCGACCGAACGAGCTGTCGGGCGGCGAGCAACAGCGCGTCGCACTCGCACGCGCGATGGTGCTCGAGCCGTCGTTGCTGCTCGCCGACGAGCCGACCGGCAACCTCGATCGCGCGACCGGTGAAGCGATTCACAAGCTGTTCCTCGCTCTCAACCAAGAGCGCGGCTCCACGTTGCTCGTCGTCACCCACAACCCCGAGCTCGCGTCGCTGATGCCGCGCAAGCTGCGCATGGTCGATGGTGGCCGGCTCGTCGAGGATGGCTTGCCGTCGGCACCCGAGCCGAAAGTCGCGGCGTCGGTCGAGACGCAAACCGAAACCGATCCCGCAGATTCGGACGCGACCGGTTCGCCGATGGCCGACGAGCCAGCGAAGGAAGTACAGTCGTGACTCGCATCTGGCTCGGCGTGCTCGCAGTCGCGCTCGTCGCGCAAGGTGCACTGGCGCAGCCGTCGCCCGCTCCCATCCCCGGCACGGCGGCGCCGACGCCCGCACCGACCACGCCACCGACGACGCCACCGGCGACGCCACCGGCGACGCCACCGGCGACACCGCCGGCACAGCCGCTGCCGGCCACGCCGGCGCCGCAACCCACGCCGCCGCCGGCTACCGGTGCAGTGACGTGGCAAGGCCGGCCGATCGAGCGCGTGCAGTTCCGCGGCAACCGCAAGGTCGAAGACGACGCGATTCGCGTCCAGCTGCTCAGCAAGCCCGGCACGCTGCTCGACGCTGCGAAGCTGCGCGAAGACCTGCGCGCGATGTGGAAGATGGGCTTCTTCGCCGACATCGATGTCGAAGGCGAAGTCGGCGCGAGCGGCGCGATCACACTCACGTTCGCGGTCAAAGAGAAGCCGGCGATTCGCAAGGTGCTCGTCGCGGGCAACAGCGACATGGGCCTCGACAAGATCAACGAGGTAATCGACCTCGAGCTCGACGCGATCGTCGACATCTCGAAGGTGAAGAAGAACCGCGAAAAGATCGCGGACCTCTACGTGCAGAAGGGCTTCTACCTCGCGACGGTCGACTACGAGATCAAGCCGGTCAACGAGGCCGAGGTCGACATTTGGTTCAAGATCGACGAGAAG
The DNA here is from genome assembly GCA_036524455.1 of Kofleriaceae bacterium. Classification (GTDB taxonomy): domain Bacteria; phylum Myxococcota_A; class Polyangia; order Haliangiales; family Haliangiaceae; genus JABFXX01. Next base: position 11,556 of record DATDCH010000266.1, read on the forward strand.
GCGAAAGTCAAAATCCGCGAGGTTCAGTTCATCGGCAACAACAACATCTCCGATGACGAGCTGCGCGGTTCGATCGCGACCCGCCGCGCCGACGCGCTGTCGTTCCTCAACGACAGCGGCACGTACAGCCAAGAGGCATTCGAGCGCGACCTGCTGCTGGTCAGCGCGCACTACTGGGATCGCGGCTACGCGAACGTCAAGGTCGGCACGCCTCAGCTGCGGCTGTCGCGCGACAAGCAGTACATGTACCTGTCGATTCCCGTCGACGAGGGTCCCGTGTTCACGATCGGCACGGTCAACTTCAAAGGCGATCTGATCGGCGGCGCACCGAAGAACCTCGAGAAGGTGAAAGTGCGCCCGGGCATGACGTTCTCGCGCACGCGCATCGCCGAAGATCGCGAGAACCTGTCGGCGTTCTATCAGGACCAAGGCTACGCCTACGCGAACGTCCTGCCGCTGACGAAGGTCGACCTCGACAAGCGCACGATCTCGCTCACGTTCGAAGTGTCGCGCGGCAAGCGCGCCTACTTCGAGCGCATCAACATCCGCGGCAACAGCAAGACGCGCGACAAGGTGATTCGCCGCGAGATGAAGATCTCCGAGGGCGAGTTGTTCAACAACACGAACCTCGAGGTCAGCAAGCGCCGCATCATGGCGCTCGGCTTCTTCGAGAACGTC
>DATDCH010000267.1:0-27781 GCA_036524455.1 Kofleriaceae bacterium
CCCATTCCATCACGAGGTAGACCTGGCCACCCATCACGCCCACATCGAAGATTGGTACGACGTTTGGGTGCGAGAGTCGCGCGAGCACTTGGCCCTCGCGCAGCATGCGCTCGCGTGAATCTGCGGTGGTGAGCCGCACGAGCTTGAGCGCGACGCGCCGCTCGAGCTCCGGGTCCCACGCACCCCACACCATGCCCATGCCGCCGGCGCCGACCATTTCGAGCAGCTGATAGCGCCCGATCTTGACCGGCATCTCGGCGGGTGCGTCGCGTGCAACCGCCGCCTGCAGCGCCGCGCGTTGCTCGGGATCGATCTCCTGATCGCGTGCGCGTCGCGCCTTGTCTCCAAGTAAATCGACCGTCTCCACATGGTCGGGATACGCGAGCGTGGGCTCGCCTCCGGGAGGGTCGGCGTCGTTCACCGCCGACCAGCATACAACGCGGGCTAGGTCATCTCAGCGAGCAACGCCTGCGCGCGGTCGCGAACCGCTTTCGAGGCGTGTCCAGCGGCGACGCTACGCATTGTCGCGACGACAAGGTCGCGCTCGACAGCTCTGCCATTCCACAGCACCTGGAGCAGGGACGATGCGACCTTGTCGTCTTGCTCGGTGGCGAGCTTGCCGGCGATGACCTGCATCGTTTTGGGCGATGCGGCACGACGCGTCAGCGCCCACGCGGCGCTCTCGCGGATCCCAGTGTCGCCGTCGTCGAGCGCGCGGGTGAGCGTTGCGTCGACCTTCGGCGATTCCACCCGCCGCAATGCCGAGAGGGCGCGGCCGCGGATCGTCGGGTCCGACGCGTCGAGCTGGGTCTCTATCGCGGCAGCAGCCGACGGAGTGCCGGCGTTGCCGAGCACGGAGAGCCAACTCATGCGTTCGTCGTCGGTGCGCGCGCTCGCAAGACGCGACGCGTAGTCGCTGACGAGCGCTGCGCTCCGCGCCGCGTCGGTAATCGCGAGCTTCGACGCCATGTTTCCGAGCGCCAGATGCGCGATCGTTTGCGTTCGCGTCGGCGCTGGTTGCGTGGTCAACGCCCGAACGGCGGCAACCGTCGCGACCGTTGGTTCTGCCAAGAAGCCGATCGTCGGGACGGCCAGCCGAAGGAAGTCGGCGTCGTTCGCGCGCTGCTCGATGGCCGCGACGAGCGAGCGCTGGACCTCGGCTGTGCCGGCTTGGACCATCGCCGCGACCGCGAGCCGCGTGGTCGCTTGCTTGGGATCGGCGTCGCGGAGAAAGCGTTCGAGCTCGGGTAGCGAACTTGCTGGATCGCGCTCGAGCCGGTTTACGAGCGAGGCAAAGCTGTCCTTGGTCACGATCGGTTCGTCGTCGACAGGCAGGGCAGGAGAGGGACGGGCCGACATGGGCACTGCCGTTTGCGTCGCGGCGGTTGGCGCTGCCACGTCTCGTGTTTGGATCATGAGCGTCCCGCCGATCAGAGCGGGCAGCGCAAGCGTGAGGATCGATCGTTTACGCATGACACACCTCTAAAAATGAGCAAAGGGCCGTTGCCGGCCCCTGGTTGACGTTGTGAATCAGTAGCCGAACGTGCAGAGGTAGGACCAAGAGTTCGAGTAGTCCTCGGGGCCTTCGAGCTCGAACACCGTGTAGTCGTCGGGCACCCACGGGATCCAATCTGGAATGTCGAGGCTGGCGCTTCCGTTCATGATGTCGGTCACGGCGAGCGAAGCGCCGCTATCAGCCACCCACTTTTCGCCGTTGAACGTGATCAAACCGCGTGCGCCGAACGCGAGGCGCATGATGTCGAGATGGCCACCTCCCTCCACTTGCCAGTCGACCCAGGACTTCGTGAGGGTGCCCGTTGCCGACAGCGCAGCGTATGCGTTGCTCACAGTGAAGACGCGGGTCTCGATGCCGCTCGGATCGATTCGAAATTTCAGGATCGCGGCGAGGTCAGCGACCGCCGTTGCCGAAATGTCCCACGCGAGCGTGCAGCCTGCGCCGCAATCAATGCTGTCGCCCGCCGACAGTCCTTCCATTGCACCAGGCAACGTCCAGCCGAACGATTCGTCGACGTCGATCGGGGCAGGCGTATTCGCGTACTGGAAGCTGTCGATCTCGGTATCGAACGCGTAGATGCCGAAGTCGAGCGAGTTCTCACCCGTGACCGTCGAGTGTCTCGCGCCCAGTCGCACTTCAATCGGCGTCGCCGTCTGGCCGAACACGGTGACCGAGGGACCGAGCGAAGCGTCGGCGCCGAGATTTGCGCCTTCGATGACCAGTCCGACGCTGCCCGCGACGTTCGCGCTGAACCCGACGCCGGCCACCTCCTCCTCGAAGAGAGACTCTGCGAAGCGATAGCCGGGCCGCTCCTGGCAGGGCAGAGCGTTCTCGAACACGGGCTTGCGTTCGTCGATGTACTCGAACACGAATGGGTGATCGCGGAGCGAATTGAGCAGGTCGGGATTCTCGACGAGCCCGCGGCCGCCGGCGTGGGCAGTGCCGAGGGCACCGGCGAGGATCATGGTGACGGTCAGTGTCTTCATCGCAATTCTCCTTGGTTCGCTGCGTGTGCAGCGAGCCGGCGCGATTGCAGCGTGCGTGCCGGTCGTCGCTCGCTGCGATTCAGCGGTGTTGACGAATCGCCGCACAACGCTTGGTCTGATCGACCGCACGATTCGCTCGGCCGATGCGCGTTACACGCGAACGATCAACGCATCACGGGCCGAGGCGGAAGCCGGCCGACGCCGAGCAGAACGTACCGGCGGTCGGCTGGCTCCATTGCGCCTGATACGTTCCGGCCGGAGCCGTCGCACTCGTGAGGTGCGCCCAGCCGTTGCCGAACGCCACATGGTCGTTCGTGAACGCGCTGCCGCTACTGAGCCCGGACACCGTGTTCGCGACGATCGCGATCGAGACGACGAATTCACCGGCGCCCGCTGTCGTGATGCTCGCCCCTGCGGGGCTCGTGGTGGCCGGTTGATTGTCGAGCTTGGCCACGGCGCCGAGCGGGCTCGTGTTGCTGAGACCAGCAACCTCCCAGCTCGCGATCGCCCAGATCATCGGTGCGCTCGCGGTGATTGTGGTGGCGCCGGCGTTGGAGCTCGCCGTGTACCAGAGCTCGATACCGAGGTTCTCGGTGGTGTTGATGGCGCGGCTGCCGGCGACCGGTAGGTACACGCTGCCCGCGTTATCGATGACCGAGGTGACCGCACCGACGTCGGTCTCGATCGCGACAATGATCGCGTGTTTCGCGCCGACGGCCGCGATCGGAAGGTTGGACAGGCTCGTATTGGACCGGGTTTGGACGAGTGTCCATTGCGATGGACCACCGCCATCCGGTGCCACTTCGACGACGCAGATGCGGCGCCCATCGACGAGTGCGCAGGATTGGCCTTCGGGACAGGTGACCAACTGCGAGCAGGGCGCGCCGACCGTCGCGTCAGGGTCGTAGCAGCCCGCGAGACCTGCGAGGACGCAAGACCGTGCGAGCATGGTCGCCACCCGAGCCATCACGACGATTGTATCTGGGGATCACGCTGGGCGCTTCCACGGCGACTTGCCCGTGAAGCGCGTGTACAGGTGATAGCCGATCCAGCGCAGCGGCTCGGTCGGAATTCCACGCGGATGCTTCATGTAGAACGCACTGTCTCGCCACGGCTCGTGGTTGCCTGCGTAGAGATCGGTGAGCACGCGGCCGGCGAGGTTCGCGAGCGTGATGCCGTGGCCGGAGAACCCAACGGCGTAATAGATATTGCCGTGCGCGCCCATCACGCCGATCGCGCAATGGCGGACGAGCGTGAGATCGAGCGGTCCGCTCCAGCGATGGCGGATCGGTACGTCGGCGAGCTCGGGGAAGTACTGTGTCAGCGAGGCGCGCAACGCTCGCTCGCCGGCGTCGTCGCGTTCGGCGGTGTAGGTCGTCGCATTGCCAAAGCGATATCCGTAGGCGGCGGTCGTGCCACCGCCGAACACGACACGACCCTCGGCGTCGACGCTGCAGTACGCGAGGCGCGGCGAGTCGTCGAAGAAGCCGGCGACACCGTCGAGGCCTAGACGCGCAAGCAGCTCGGTAGGCAGCGGATCGGTTGCGATCACGTGCGAGATCACCGGCAACAGGCCGGTCTTGAAGTAACCGAGTCGCGGCGTGTACGCGCTGGTCCCGAGCACGATCGCGCGCGCTCGCACGACGCCGCGCGGAGTGGTGAGCTCGATCGTCGCGCCTTCGCGTACGCGCGTGACGGGTGTCGACTCGTAGATCTGCACGCCCTGCGCGACGAGCAGCGGCCGCATCGCGCGGACCAGATCGACGCCGGCAAGGAACGCTTCAGTCGGATCGAGCACTGCGCCGTGCGCACCGCGCAGGCGGAGCACGCCGTCGAGATCGGGTCCGCTCAAGTACTTCAGCGGCAATCCGCGCGCGACCAGCTGCTCGGTCATCGCGTGCGCGTGCTCGGCGGACTCGGCGGTGGTCGAGACATGGACGACGCCGGTGCGGCGGAACCGCACGGGGAGCGAGTGCTCGCGGATCAACGCTTCGAGGTCGTCGATCGCGGCACGCGTGACTGCGAACTCGCGCACCATTAGATCCGCATCGAGATCGCGCACGGTGATGCCGTTCAGCACGAGCCCGCCGTTGCGTCCGCTCGCGCCATTCGCGAGCCGCTTCGCCTCGAGCAGCGCGATACCGAGCTTCGGGAATTGTTTGCTCAGCCGATACGCGGTCGACACGCCGGTGAAGCCACCGCCGATGATCGCGACGTCGACGTCGAGGTCATGGGTGAGGGCAGGGGCCGGCTCGTCGGTTGGCGCGCCGAGCAGCCACACCGCGGTGTTGTCGTCGAATGCGCGCTCGGTCATGTCAACGTACGTTGCCGAAGCTGACGAGCTTGGTCTCGAGATTGTCGTACAGACCTTCGCGACCGGACTCGTGGCCGACTCCGCTGTCTTTGCGGCCGGAGAACGGCGCTTCGGTCGCGTGCGGTGCCCACTCGTTGACGCCGACGATCCCGAACTCGAGGCGTTCGTACGCCTTCATCGCGGCGCTCAGATCGTTCGTGAACACGTAGGCCGCGAGGCCGTAGCGCGTCGCGTTGGCTGCCGCGATCGCGTCGTCGAGCTGGTCGAACGACGTCATCGCGAACAGCGGACCGAACACTTCGTCGGCAAACGCGGGCATCACCGGTGCGACGTTACCGAGCACCGCGGGCTCGAGGAAGTAGCCAGGACCCGCGCGGCGAGTACCGCCGGTGCGCAGCAATGCGCCTTGACCCTTGGCCTGCGCGATCAAGCCTTCGACGCGTTCGCGATGGCGCGCGCTGATCAGCGGGCCGATGCGAGTCTTCGCGTCGAGGCCGGAGCCGACCGGCAGCTTGCGCGTCTCCTCGACGACGATCTCCTCGAATGCGGGCAGGTGCTGGCGCGGCACGAAGAATCGTTGCGGCGAAATGCAGACCTGGCCGGCATTGCGAAACCGCGCAGCCACCGCAGCGCGCGCGATCGCTTCGACGTCGACGTCGGGCAGCACGAGCACCGGCGCGTTACCGCCGAGCTCGAGCGACAGCCGCGTCATCGTGCGCGACGCGCCGTCCATCAGCAGCTTGCCGACCGGCACCGAGCCGGTGAAGCTGAGCTTTCTCAGCTCGGGGTGATCGAGCATCGCCTGGCCGATCGGATGCGGCTCGCCGTGTACGACGTTGATCACGCCGGCGGGCAGCCCGACCTCCTCGAGGATCGTCGCGATCGCCATCGCGGACAGCGGCGTGAGCTCGGCGGGCCGGCACACGACCGTGCATCCGGCGGCGAGCGCAGCCGCGATTGCACGCGCCGGGTTGTAGGCCGGGAAGTTCCAAGCGGTGATCACGCCGACGACGCCGATCGGCTCCTTGAGCACGATCATCCGCTTCGTGGCGACCCGCGATGGAATCGTGTAGCCGGCGACGCGCTTGCCCTCCTCGGCGAACCACTCGAATAGATCGCCCGCGATCTGCCATTCGCGCACCGCTTCGGCGAGTGGCTTGCCGCTCTCGCGCACGGTGAGCACACCGAGCTGGTCGGCACGCGCGCGCATCAGCTCGGCGGCGCGCACGAGAATCGCGCCGCGTTCGTACGGCGTACGCACGCGCCAGGTGGCGAATGCGCGATGCGCGGCGTCGATCGCACGATGGGCGTCAGCGGCGCCACCGTACGGTAGGTTCACGACAACCTCCTCGGTGGCCGGATCGATCACGTCGCGCCGGCCGCCCTCGGCTGCGTCGCCCCACACGCCGTCGATAAACTGGGCGTTGCCGATCACGCGCCGTGCTCCTCGACGTAGGCGAGCGCTTCGCCGACGACCGCCAGTGCCTCGCGCAGCTCGGCGTCGGTGATCGACAGCGGCGGCATGAAGCGAATGCAATTGGAGTAAAGGCCGGCGCGGATCAGCAGCACGCCGTTCGCGACCGCGCGCTTGATCACCGCGACCGCGTGTGCGGCCGCTGGGGTCTTCGCCGCGTGATCGGTGACGAGCTCGATGAGCAACATCGGACCGAGCCCACGCACGTCGCCGATCAGCTGCGACTTCTGCTGCCAGCTCACGAGCTCCTTCCGCATGACCTCGCCGAGCGCGCGCGCATGGGCGAGAAACGCGGGCGTATTGATCAAGCGTATCGCTTCGATCGCGGCCACGCAGGCGAGCGGGCTGCCGCCATACGTACCGCCAACGCCGCCGACGTGCGGTGCGTCCATGATCTCCGCGCGGCCGGTGGTCGCTGCGATCGGCAGACCGGCGCCGAGCGCTTTCGCCATCGTCACGATGTCGGGTGCGACCTGCGCCTGCTCGATCGCGAACAACGTCCCGGTGCGCCCGAACCCGGTCTGGACCTCGTCGGCGATCATCACGATGCCGTGCTGCGTGCACAGCTCGCGGATCCGGCGCAGGAACCGCGGCGGCATTGGGATGAACCCTGCCTCGCCCTGCACGGGCTCGATGATGATCGCGGCGAGCGCCGCCGGATCGATCTGCGCGATCAGCGCGCGCTCTAGCACCGCGATGCAAGCATCGAGGTACGCGTCCTCGCTCATGCCCGCCGGTCGGCGATACGGCTCGGGCGCGGGAATGCGATAGATCTCCGGCGCGAACGGACCGAACCCTTGCTTGAACAAGCCGTACTTGCTGGTCAGGCTGAGCGTCAGCAACGTGCGGCCGTGATAGCCGCCCTCGAAGCACAGCACGCCGGCGCGCTTGGTATAGGCGCGTGCGATCTTGACCGCGTTCTCCACGGCCTCGGCGCCGCTGTTCGCGAGTAGCGTCTTCTTCGCGAAGTCACCAGGCGTGACTGCATTGAGCAGCTCGCATAGTGCGACGTATGGCTCGTAGGTCGCGACCAACGCGCACGGGTGGAGCAGCCGCCGCGCTTGCGCTTCGACCGCGGCGACCACGGTGGGCGGGCAGTGCCCGGCGAGCGACATGCCGATGCCGCCGGCAAGATCGAGTAGCGTGTTGCCGTCGACGTCGTAGATCCGCGCGCCCTCTGCACGATCGATCACGACATCGGTGGAGCGCGCGAGGCCACGGGTCACGGCGGCGGCGCGCCGCGCGAGCAGGTCGCGGCTAATCGGTCCTGGAATCTCGGTGACACGTTGGATCGCCGTCATGGGGGAAACCTCACCTCGCTGCTTGCGGGTAACACCAGCACGATGCCGTAGCGGTCGCACGCCGGGTCGTCGATGTAATCGGGAATCAGGCCCCGCGGCTCGAAGCCGATGCGGCGCTGCGCGCTGATCGTCGGATCGCTGCGAGTGCCGGCGACGAGCTCGGCGTAGTACTGCTCCATCGGGATCGAATGGTTCAGCGCGAAGTAACCGATCGGCATGCCGACGGTGAGCTGGCCGGAGAGCCCGAGGCGGTGCACGAGCTCGTGGCGTATTGCATAGAGGGCACGCGCGATCCCGCGGCGGCGATACTCGGGATGCGTGCCGATGTCGGCGCCGTAGAGCCAGCGGCCCGCTGGATCGTGCGACGTCAGCCACCCGCCTTGAATGATGTCCGCGAACGTGTGGTCGGGATGTGCGAAGTCGAAGTCGTGGCGAATCGTCGACGTCATGCCGACGACGCGCTCGCCATCGACGACACACAGCTGACCCTCGGGGAACAGCTCGACGTGACGGCGATAGTGCTCGGCGCGAAACCGCTGCTCGGGTGCGAGCGTCGGAAACACGATGCGCTGGAGCTCCTCGAGCTGTTCGACATGCTCGGGGCCGGTGTGCGTGACGGCGAGCCCGTGGCCGAACCGCCGCACGCTCATACTTCGTTCCGCTTCCCGCCCTCGGTGTAACGGACGGCGTAGAGATCCTGCCGCCGATCGAGCCACGTGCGCAGACTGCCGGTGAGGCGGCTGCGGCGCAGCACTTCGATGTCGAGCTCGTTGAGCACCATCGTCTCGACGTTCGGGGTGGCTTCGTCGGCGACGCCGTCGCGCGCGAACGGCAAATCGCATGGCGTCAAGATGCACGCTTCGCCGTAGTGAATATCGGCGCCTTGCACGAACGGCAGGTTGCCGATCGGACCGGCGAGCACCGCATACATCCCGTTCTCGATGCAGCGCGCAGCGGCGCACGACCGCACGCGCATGTAACCGGATCGGATGTCGGTGTTGAACGGGACGAACAACAACAGCGCGCCTTTGCCCGCCGCGATGCGCGCGAGCTCGGGGAACGCGACGTCATCACCGATCAAGATCGCGATCCTGCCGCGGTCGGTGTCGAATACGCGGACCTCGTCGCCGCCGGCGACGCCCCACCAGCGCTGCTCCTGCGGCGAGATATGCAGCTTGTACTGCCGCTCGACGGTGCCGTCGCGGCGGAACAGCGACGAGATGTTGTACAGCTTGCCGCCCTCGACGGTGAGGTGCGACCCGGCGATGATGTTGACGTCGTATTTCATCGCGAGCCGCGTGAACAGCTCGACGTAGCGCGCCGTGAAGTCGTCGAGCCGCCGCGCAGTGGCCGACGAATCGGGAGCCAGCACGAGCACCTGGAGCTGATTGGTCAGCATCTCCGGGAACAGCAGGAAGTCGGCGCGATACTCGGCGGCGGTGTCGATGAAGAACTCGCACTGCTGCGCGAACTGCTCGAAGCTCGTGATCGGGCGCATCTCGTACTGCACCGCCGCGACGCGCACGTTGCGCACGGGCGCAGTGCCTTTGGGGTGGTGCTCTGGATTGAGCCACTCCATGAACACCGCGTAGCCCACAGACTCGGTATCCGACGGCAGGTAGTCCTTCAGCACGAAGCGCACGGAGAAGCCCTGCGCGAGCTGCGCGGTCAGCACCGGGTCCTTGTCCTTGAGGTCCTTGGACACGACGCGCCGCACGTACTCCTCGGCGCTCATCTTGTCGGCTTGCTTCGAGTAGCCCGGGATGCGGCCGGAGATCAGAATCGCGCGCAGGTTGCGCTCGCGAGCCAGTTGCTTGCGCGCTTCGTAGAGCCGGCGCGTCAGGTGCACGCCACGGTGTTTCGGATCGATCACGATGTCGATGCCGTACAGCGTGTCGCCCTCCGGATCGTGATTGCGGATGTAACCCTTGTCGCTGACCTGGTCGAACGTGTGGTACGCGCCGAAGTCTTCCTCGTCGACGATCAGCGAGCTCGACGATGCGACAAGCGCGCCGTCGATCTCGACACCGAGCTGGCCCTCCGGAAAGATTGCGAGCTGGCTCTCGAACTGCTCGCGCGTCCACGGCTCGATCATCGGGAACGATCGACGTTGGATCTCCTGCACTGCCTTGTGATCGGCCTTGCGGAGCGGGCGAACGACGAGCCGTGGCCGAGATTCCGCCATCGGGCGCAACGTAAACCATAACGTACGCGTCCGATCCGACCCGGCACATTTTTGAACCGACTGTGACGGGGCTGGCTATCATCGTGACGTGCGTTGGCTGCTCGTCCTCGTCTGCGGATGCTCGTTTCCGCACGGAATGCCCTCGGATGGCGGGGCAGCGGGTGATGGCATGGTCGGTGACGGACGGCTCGGCGATACGGGTGGGGCCGACGCGTCGATCGATGCATCGAGCACGTGCATCGCAATGGCGACGCAGACGTTCGAGCAGCACCACTACTTCGCGACGGGCAACGCGAACTGGCAAGGCGCGCGCAACGAGTGCGCGAGCGTCGGCGGCCACCTGGTGAAGATCGAGAGTCCCGCCGAGAACGCGTTCGTCACTGCCACGTTCACCAACAGTTTCTTTACGTGGATCGGGCTTCACGACCCAACCTCGGCGAACGTTTACACCTGGACGGACGGAACGCTACTCGGCGTGAGCTTCAACGCGTTCCCCAACGGCGTCCCGCCGCTGAGCAATGGCGATTGTGTCGACGTCGGTACCAACGGCGAATGGGATCCGTACATGTGCAGCTATTCCGGCCACGGTGGCGTCTGCGAGTGCGAATAGCCCAGCAGTGCAGCGAGCTAGAACGCAGCGAGCGTGGGCTCGGCGAGCTCGGCGAGCGTCACGGTGATCACGCTCGCGACTCTGGTCGTCATGCCCATGTGCAGCGTGACGAAGGTGTCGCTCATGCGATGGTAGTGCGGCGTGTCTTCGGTCGACGCGGCGACGTTGTGGGCCTCGACGCAATCCATCGGCGTGATCGCCGGCATGCCCGCTTCCTGGAAGCTGGTGTGATCGTCGCCGTAGCAGTACTGGTGCTCGATCCACTTCTTGAAGCCAACCTCGAGCCGCGTCGCGACGCCGACCATGTGATCGACAAGGAACTCCGATGCCGGATCGCCGAGGATGTCCATCTGATCACCTTCGCCCTGCGGCCAGTAGCCGATCATGTCGGGCGCGATCACGCCGCGCACGGTGACACCTTGTTGCGGGATCCACTTCACCATGTGCTTGGAGCCCAGGCTGCCCTGTTCCTCCGCGGCCGTGAACACGAACCAGATGCTGTACTTGAACGAGTGCTTCGTCATCAGGCGCATCGCTTCGAGCACGGCAGCGACACCGGTGCCGTTGTCGTCGGCGCCGGGCGCCGCGGTGGCTGCGGTGTTCGACGTCGAATCGTAGTGCGCCGAGAAGATGAAGACGACGTTGGGCTCGACGGTGCCCGGGTGCTTGACGATGATGTTGTTCGCAGCCTCCGAGACCGCCGTGAACGGATCGAGCTCGGCGACGAGACCCATGGCCGTAATGCGCTCGACCAGGTAGTCCTTCGCGCGCTCGTCGCCCATGCCGATCGTGTAACGCGTGCCGAGTGCTTCGAGTCCTTTGATCGACGTCTCGAGCTCGGCTTGCGACACGAGCGGCGCGAGGCTCATCGGATCGAGCGGAGTATCGGTGCTGGTTTCGGGGCTGCCGCAGGCGGCAAGCAGCATGAGCGCGGGTAGGACTCGCATGGGGCGGGGACCTTACGCGGCGTGCCGTCCGACCTCAACAAGAATGCGCGTCGTGTAATCGCGCCGAATCGCTACTAGAACGTACCGACGAAGCTCGCGCCTGCGTGGTCGGCGCCGACCTGCGGAACGATCGTCGCGGAGCTCGCACTGGTTCGCCACAGGTAGTAACCGACCCCGGCAGATGCGAGGCCGGCGATCACGACGACCGTCGAGATATTGCCGAGCACGACCGCCGTATGCGCGCGGTCGCGCTTCTCGGTTCCGGTGCACGTCGTGCAGTCGTTGGCGGAGTTCCAGCGCTGATACGCGATGCCGCCGAACACGAGCCCCACCCCGACGAGGCCGGCGCCACCGTACATGGCGACCGTGCCGTAGAAGCGGCGGCGGTTCGGCGGAGGTTGGTCTTTCTCGACAGTCGCGCTGGGGACATCGCGCGCGTCGATCGGTTCGAGCCTGAGACTGACACGCTCGACTTGCCGCTCCGCATTGATGCTCACCACGGCGCGTGCCTCGCGAAATCCCGGAGCGCTCGCGAACACGACGTGCTCGCCGAAATCCATCGGCGTCGCGATATCGAGCAGACTCGTCGCATCCGTGCCGTTGATGGTCACGTTGAGGTTCGGCGGCTTGGCGACGACTCCGACGATCAACTTGGGCACACGCCGCTCGAGCTTCTTGGCGATGTTTGCCGAGACAGCACGGCGATCCGCGTTCGTATCGGTGCGCGCGAGCTCGCGGTAGTGCGTCCATGCGGTCGCGAGCTTGCCGAGCTGTACCTCGCAATCGGCGAGGTTGAACATCGTGCCGAACTGCGGATCGAGACGGTGGCTCTGCGCGAAGGCATCGCACGCTTCGGCGTACTTCTTCTGCGCCATCAGCTTGCGTCCCTTCTGGAACGTCACGTCGGCGGCGGCCTTCGGATCCGCGGCGGCCGTCGCTGCAGCGAGTGTGACTACAACTAGCGCGTAGACCGCGCTAGATGCGGCTCGCACCGAGCTGTTCCTTCGACCGGCGCTTCGGTTTCGGTCGCGGTTTCGTGCGCGTCGGCGGGACCCGCTCGGATTCCGACATATCGATCTGGGGCGCCTCGGGCGCGGGTTCTGCGACGGTTTCGCTGACGCCGGCGTCGTCGGGCACCGTCGGGGCAGGTGGCGGCTCGGCCGACGCGGGCGCAGGCTCGAGTGTCGGTTTCGCCTCGACCGCAGGTGCCGGCGCGGTGGCGGGCGCCGACGAGACCGGGGCGTTATCGCCACGCGTGTAGATCAACGCGAACCCGACACCGATGCCGATCGCTGCGACGGCTGCGATCACCATGCTGCGTCGCGACCACGGCTGCGCCTGCACCGTCGCCGCCGCGCTGACCGCGCTGCGCAGTGTCGTTGCGCTTGGCGGCTCGAACGCGCGCGCCGGGGAGACCGCAGTCAATTGGTGCGCGACGAGTGCGGGCGACGAAGAACGGCTGATCGGGGTGCGGCCCGCGATCGCATTGAGGTCGTGCGCGAGGTGATGCGCGGTTTGATAGCGTTGGTCGGGTTGCTTCGCGAGACAGCGCTCGACGATCGCGGCGTACGCAGGTGGCACGCCGACGAGCGGTGGCATCGGCTCCGTGGCCGCGCGAATTGCGAGATCGGCGATCGTCTCGCCTTCGAACGGTGGTTTACCGACGACGAGCTGATGCAGGATCACGCCGAGCGACCAGATGTCACTGCGTGCATCGGCGTTGCGTGCGCCGCGCAGCTGCTCCGGTGCCATGTACGTTGGCGAGCCGACAACCGCCTCGCTGCCGGTGATGCTGTGATCTTCTTCGCGCTGCTGTGCCTTCGCGACGCCGAAGTCGAGGACTTTGATCAGAGCCGTGCCGTCACGGCGCTGGGTCAAGAACAAGTTGCTGGGCTTGAGATCGCGATGGACGATGCCGGCTGCATGCGCTTCGGCGATCGCGTCGCATGCTTGCGCGATGTAATCGGCTGCGGTCACGACATCGAGCGAGCCCGCGCCGGCGAGCACCTTCGCGAGGTCACGCCCGACGAGGAGCTCCATCACGATGTACGGAGCGCCGCTATCGAGCCGACCGACGTCACTGACTCGACACACGTGCTCGCTGTGTAACGCTGCTGCGGCGCGTGCTTCGCGCAAGAACCGTTCGACGATGTCGACGCGGCCGGCGTAGCGATCGGCGAGAAACTTGAGCGCGACCGGCGCGCGGAGCTCGAGGTGCTCGGCTGCCACCACGACGCCCATGCCGCCGCGGCCGAGCTTCCGTTCAACGCGGTACTTGCCCGCGATCACGGTTCCCGGCTCGTACATGTTGCGAGCATAGACGATCGGCACAGGTGGGCAGGTGTGCGCCTCCTAGGGCCACCGTCGAAGTACGTTATGATCTCCCGTATGCGATGGGCGACGTTGGCGCTGCTCGCGGGATGCAACACGATCCTCGGGATCCGCGAGATTCCCGTCGATGGGTTGGGCGTCGATGCCGATCCTTGCGTTGGGACCTGCGAGTGCCGCGACGACGCCGACTGCCCGGGCGCGCACCGCGTCTGCAACGATCAAGTCATCACGCGCTCGTGCTCGTGCGCGGCCGGTTACGAGCCGCAGAGCGGGGTGTGTACATGGAGCGGCGTCGTCGGAGATCCTGAGATCGCGCAGCCTGGGGCGTGGGTCACCTCCGGTGATGCGTCGCTCGTCGCCGCGCCGCTGGGGTTGGGCATGCTCGATCCCGGTTACGCGCTGATCACGCGTGGGACGACGTGCGTGCCGATGGCCGGTGCGATCGCGCAGAACGTGACGATGCCGCGGCTCTCGGTTGCCGAGCCGCTCGTCGCCGAGATCAACCTGTACGCCGAGGGCAGGAATGGGGGCGGCAACAATGACGACACCAACATCGGCGTCGCTGTCGGGGCGGTGTGGACCTCGAACGTTTTCGATAACTCCTACTGGCAAACGTACAGGCAGTGTCTTGGCGAAAGTCAGTACGCACCCGAGTCGTCCAAAGGACGCGGCGTGTCGATCCAGATCGACGGCGCCGCCGACTCGGTGAACTCGCGATGCGACGCGGCCGCGTACTTCGATCACATCTTGGTCGTGCCCGCGAATGCCGGCGAGTGCCCGATGCCAGGCGCTGCGTTGAACGGCGACGCAGAAGGCACGGGTGGCTGGTATTTCCCGCCGGCGCTCGTGTCGGGAGGCTCGGCCGCGTTCGAAGCAGGGTGCGGCGAGCAAACGAGCCGGTGCGTGAAACTGACGAGCCGTCAGCGCTGCGACTATGTCTACGCCGACGATCTCGTGTCGGTGCCGGCACGCACCGAGACTGGATCGCCTTCGCTGTCGATCTTCCACGCGCGCAACACGACGACCTCGTCGTTCGGGGTCATGATCGACACCCTGCCACTCGATCTGAGCAGCTCGACGCAACCGACGACCGAACGCTACTGCTTGCCGGCCTACATGGCCGGCGGCGTGTACAAGCTGCGCGCGTGGCTGTACCCGGGGACGGCCGGCGTGTGCACCGACGCTGTGAACGTGACGGCGTCGGTCGATGCGGTCCGCGTGCAGAACGATCCGGCGTGTGGAACCAACGAGGCGATCGCGGATCCCGGCTTCGAGTCGAGCTACTCGCTGCTCGGCGCGGCCGCGACGTCAGGCTCCACCGTCGCTACCGGTCTCGACAGCGTGCACGGCGGCGGCATGGGGCGCGTGCTGCTGATGACTAACGGGAGAACGTGCGAATACGGTCGCTACACGGCCGAGGTCACCACCCGCACCGCGCCCGCCGGCACTGGACCCGCGCTGAGCTTCTGGTATCGCTTGCCGGGCGGCACGAACAGCGCGTTCACCGTCACGTCGCACAAGGGTACGTTCACGCCGACGCGCGGCGGTTGGGCGCAGGGCCTCGTCTGTCTCGACCCCAAGGTTGCAGTCGGTCGGCCGCAGCCGGTGATGTTCCAGCTCTACCTCAGCAACGCGACGTGCGGCACGGCGGTCTCCGGCGAGACGCTCGCGCTCGACGATCTCGAAGCAACGTTCGCCGCCGCTTGCGCGCCGTAGCTCAGAACAGCTGCGACAGGCGTGCGTAGACGTAGCGACCCATGTAGTCGTACGTCGATGCGTCGGAGTCACCGGCGAAGCCGATGTAGATCAGCGGCGGGCGCTGGTCGGTGATGTTGTTGACGCCGAGCGTGAAGCGCGTCGTGCCCACCTTCGACTTGTGGGTGTAGCCGGCGAACAGGTCGCCCGTGACATTGATGTCGACGTCGCGGGAGTACATCGCGAGGTTCTCGGGCGTGTTGCAGTCGTTGTCGATGCACTCCTTGTAACCGCCGACGTAGCGAACGTTGAGCCCGGCATCGACGCCGGCGTGCGCCCACGTCGTCGTGAAGTTCGCCTTGAGCTTCGGATAGACGCCGAGGTCGTAGTAGCCGACGCCCTGCAGCACCTGGAACGTGTTGTCGAGCGAGTACGTGCGCAGGTACTGGCCCTCGAACTGATGCTTGAAGCGGCCGCCGCCGGTCTTGTAGTCGTAGCTGATCGCGAAGTCGATGCCGTCGGTGCTCGTGCCACCGACGTTCGAGATCGGATCATCGACGAAGTCGATCGCGCCGTTGAGCATCGGATCGCGATGGACCTGCGCGCACGCATCGTCCTGGTCGCGCGTGTAGCAGTTCGCGAGAATGATCTGCGCGCCGAGCCCCTGGATCGCGTTCTCGATCTGGACGCGGAAGTAATCGACCGTCAGCGACAGGCCTTTGAGCGGAGGCGGTTCGAACACGATGCCGGCGGTGAACACTTTTGCGGTCTCGGCCTCGAGCTCGGGATTGCCGCCGCCGACCGCACGCTGTTGCGAGGTGCCGAACACCGCGTTCGCGGGCACGCCTTGCTCCATACAGCGGCGAGCGGTGATCGGGTCGGCGATCGGACCGTCGCTTACGCCATCGCCGTCGAGATCGGTGTCGCACGGATCGACGGCACTCGGAAAATCATCCGCCTTGCCCTGATAGAGCTCGCCGACCGACGGTGCGCGAAACGCGGTCGAGTAGGTGCCGCGCAGCGCGATGCCGCCGACCGTCTTGAACAGCGCGCCGGCTTTCCACGTGAGGCCGCTGCCGAACGTGTCGTAGCGGAAGGCGCGCGCCGCGGCGCTGAGCTCCAGCCAGTCGATGGCCTCGAGGCCCGACACCGGCACGATCGACAGCTCGCCGAACCCCTCGACGACGTTGTAGCTGCCCTCCGTCGGCGCGAACGCATTGCCGGTCGTGTCGCCGGTCGCCGTCAGCGGATCCGGCGTCGCGCCGCCCGACTCCTGGCGATAGTCGGCGCCGATCGCGAGCGAGATGTCGCCGCCGTTCGGCAGCTTCGCGATGCGACCACCGGCCTGCGCGAGCGCGGTCTTCTGATCGTTGTAGCCGCTGCTGACGCCGACGAACGTGACGTAGTCGCGCATCGCCGGATCGATCGAGCCCGACGGGCCCATGATGTTCATCGGCACACAGCCGGGAATCGGTGCCGCCGCCGTGCCGCAGCGCGGAACGTTGTCGGTGTCCCTGAAGCTCGGCCCGAGCGCATTCGCGAGCCGGCTCAGGATCAAGTTGCCGTCGTTGCGCTGGGTCGCAGCGGTGTGGCCGTAGTTATACGAGAGCTCCCACTTCCAGCTCTTGAACGCCGGCGCTTCGTCGGAGATCTTGCCGCCGATGCCGGTGACGACGCGGAACGTGTCGATGTTCTGCAGCTGCTGGCGCGGACCGAATTCTTCGAGCCGCCGGCGGTAATCGAACACGTCACCGCCGGTGTTGTTGTAGATGCTGTCGACCGAAATCGGGACCGCAGCGATGAACGGTTCCGGTGCGAGTTGCTGATCGGATTGCCGGTTGAGGTAAAGGCCCTCGAAGAACACCTTCGCGGTGTCGGTCAGGTCGTAGTGGCCCTTTGCGAACGCGTTGTAGCGTTGCGACGGCGTGTACAGATAATTCGACGGCTGGTAGTTGTAGAGGTCGTCGGCGGTGAACGGCACCCAGCCGCCGCTGCCATTGGGCTTGCAGGCCGACGCGGTACCGCACAACGTCATCGTGCCATCTGGCATGCCGTCGCCGTCGAAGTCGATCGCCGCCGGGTTGATACGGCCGCCAGGAGTGGCGCTGGAGCCGCCGATGCTCTCGCGCAACGCTGGGTCGGCCTCGGTGAAGTCGTACTCGCGGTCGAACGCCGAGTACGTGCGGTCGCCTGCGAACACTGGCTTCTGGCTCTGCCAGCCCGCCGAGAAGATCACGTTGCCCTTTTTCGAGCTGTGACCGGTGACAAAGCTCATGTCGTACGAGAAACCGTCGCCGCGCGTCGCCGAGCCGGTATAGAGCGCGACCTCGGTGCCCGTGAAGTCCTCGCGCGTGATGATGTTGACGACGCCGCCGATCGCGTCGGAGCCGTAGATCGCCGATGCGCCGTCCTTGAGCACTTCGACGCGCTCGATCACGGCGAGCGGAATCGCGTTGAGATCGACCGACGCGTCCGCGCCGGTGCCGCCGGGTACGACGCGCCGACCGTTGATGAGCACGAGCGTGCGGTTCGCACCGAGGCCGCGGATGTCGACCCGCGTCGAGCCATCACCGCCGTTATTGACCTGCGCGTTGATCGCATTCGATTGCGCCGGCAGGTTTTGGATGATGTCGCCGATCGTCGACACGCCGGCGCCTTCGAGGTCCGCCTTGTCGAGCACGGTGACCGGGGCAGGCGAGGTGAGCTCGCGACGATCGATCAGCGAGCCGGTCACGACGATCACTTCTTCGCCGGCCGTCTCTTCGGCCATCTTCGCGAGCTCTTCGTCGCTGAGGTTGGGCGTCTGCTCGACGTTCGCCGGCTGCTCGGACGCGCGGGCGCCGACACCGGGAATGCCCTCGGCCGGGGGCGGGTCGGCCGGTGCGCCTTCGCCCGTGTCCTCGGCAGGTGGCGTCGGCTCCGTCGGCTGCGCGAGCCGGAGCGGGCGCAATACCCGCGTATGCCAGGCGCGCGGCCGCATACGAAGCGTCGACGGAGCGGGAGCGGAATCGTCGGCGAGCGCATCACCGAACAGCACCATCACGAGACCGCAGACTAACCATCGGTGGGACAACATGGCCGGGGACCGTCGCACGGTGTCGCAGCCCCTCCCAACGCGCCATTGATCACGCCCGCTGACCGTTCAGGCGATGTCGAGACCTTTGGCTAACACCCGTGCCCCACGCGCCATCTGCTCATTGATGCTCGCTTGCGAGAACAGACCCGCGCTCCAGCCGACCAAGCAGGAGAACCATAACTGCAGGAGCATGAACGCGTATGTCAGCTCGGGCTCGGTTGGCGGCGCGCTTGCCGCGTCTACGAAGTCGAGCTTGCCGCGCCCGCGCATCGCAGCGATTACGAGTCCTGTCATCCGCCCTTGGTAGCTGCTGACTTTTGCGGCGATCTCTGGAACCCCCGATGCCATCGCGCGGATCATCGCGTGGGCGACGTGCACTTGTTTGCACAAGTGCTTGGTCGAGATCACGAAGAATGCCGCAACGCGCGCGGGCACTGTCGTGCCGGCTGCCGGGCGCCGCTCGAGCTTCTTCTCGAGCCGCTCGGCCTCGCGTGCCATCGCCGCGGCGAGCAGGTCCTCTTTGCTGCGAAACCGCTTGTAGAGCGTACCGAGTGCGACGTTCGCCCGCGCGGCGACCTCACGCTGCCGCACGTGATCGAACCCGCCGATCGCAGCGAGCTCGAGCGCGGCATCGAGAATCGCGTCTCCGCGATCTATAAAAGTAGAACGTGTTTCAGCCACCTAACCAGTCGCCATTAAAGCACACGAGCTGGCTGGTCGATGGATAAAATTGCGCGATCGCGCCGCACATCTCACTCGGGAACCGCACGGTGTCGTCGCCGGGATTCATCCAGTCGCAGTCGACGCGCAGCTTGTCGCCGGGCGCGATCACCATTGGCGCCGCGGTGAAGTCGAGGAACTTCGGATTGAACGACCACTCCTTGTTCCAGTCGTCGTCGATCAGTACTCGTTCACTGCCTCCTTTCGGCGTGAACGCGATGCGCACGTGTTCGCCGAGATCGTGCTGGTGCCCTGACAGCTGCCAAACCTTGACCTCATCCTTGAACGTGCACTCGACCGATGCCTTCGACGCACCAGGCGTCACCTCGAACTGGGTGTTCATCACCGCCATGAAGTCGGTCGGCGTCTTCGTCGGCGACACCGGCTCGTAGCGCACGTTGAACGCGGCCTGCCCGTCGATAGCCGCGTCGCTCGCGTTGAGCCAGTGCGTCTGGATCACGAGCTGACTGCCGCCTTTGACGCGACGCACGAGCCCCTCGGGAAGCGTACTCTCCGCCGACACTGCTGCATCGCCACCGGTTCCGCCGACCAGGCTCAGGAACACCATCTCCTCGTCCTTGCAGTCGTGCGTGTTCGGCGGCTGCGAGAGCGAGGTCGTGTACAGGATGATGTGATGGCTGCCCGTCGTGTTGTAGCCGGCGATGCGGCCGATATCGAAGTCCTCATCGATGTACGCATCGAGGTAGCTGCACACGATGCGATCCTCGCCGGGCAGGATGTCGCGCACGATCGGCGACAGGTACTGGACCTCGTCTGGCGACGGTGGTGGCGGCGAAAAGCCGGCGAGTAGATCGGACTCGCTGTCACTCGCACACGCCGCGAGCAGGCACGACACAAGAACGAATTGGCGCGTCGTTGTCATCATCGCGACGAACTAGAACATGTTCTAGTTCGCTGCGACAACGCACGATCGCGCCAAACACGCGTCAGTTGCGATTGCCGTTAGCCGATCGCCCAGCCACCTTGGCCGTTCGAACCGTCCCCACCGCGGAACGGGAACACGCCGCTCGTCGGATCCCGCGATTGGTTCTGCTGGTTCTTGCCGTTCCAGTCGACGGTGACTCCACCGCCCGGATTGCGTTCGCTCTGGATGACACCGCTTTGCGTCGGCTTCATCTGTCCACCAGTAACCATCGCGAGATCGTCGAGAGAAATCGTTTGCATTGACATCGGGCTCCTGTCGTTGTGGGGGCGACACATTGCAGAGCCGGTGCCGTTGCAAGTTCTGCAAATCACGCGAGCCGGCGCACGCCAACGAGTAGCGTGGGCCTCGTTACGCCAACTGCACGCGACGTCAGTCGATGATGCCGCGCAACAGGAACTGGCAGAGGTGGTGGTAGGCCTCGAGCCGCTGCATACCGGAGCGCTCGATCAGATCCTTGATCGACGTGGTGCCGTCGATCCACGGCAGCAACAGACGCGCGCGTGGCTCGATCTCGACCGGGATCAGCTCGTGCATCGGCCGCACGAGCTTTGGCGTGCGATACGGATCCTCGAGCATGGCTTCGTAGACGCCGATAATCGTGTCCACGTTGTTCTGCAGCAGCTGCTGGACATCGTCGGTGCGCGGCTGTTCGTCGAGTGCGAGCTCGACCGCGGTCACGGCTTTGTCGAGCTCGCCGAGCGCCGCCCACGCGAGCGCTTTGTCGAGCAGCGTCTCGATACGGCGATACGCGCGTGCCTGAGGGCTCTCGTTCGTCGGTGCGTCGTCGTCGAGGTGAGCGAGGATCTCCTCGCTGCGCGCATCGATCGGATCGAACGGCAGCACGACGTCCTGCCGGGTTGGCTCGTGAAACGCAGCGGTCTGGCTCGGCTCGTCACCGACCACCTGCGCGGCACCCGTGCGCTTGGGCGTCCGCAAGCTGAGCATCAGCTCGCTCGTCCACAGCTGCTCGGCGCGCTTGAATGCGGCGGTCGGCTCGTCGTCGCTTGCGTGATGCGGTTGCTTGCCCAGCGTCTCGATGAGACCGGTCGGCGGGCGGCCGCCGGGATACTCGCGCGTGTCGCTGTGCAGCCAGTCGGTGATCGTGTCGCGCTCGAACTTCGCCGTCGCCTGATCGCCAAACAGGTCCTTCATGTAGTTCGCAACGATGTACGACGACGTGCGAATGCCTTGCTCTGCGATGAACGTCTCGAGGTCCTCGACCACGGCGCCGGCGCGCTGGTAGCGCGCTTGCGGCGAACGCGCGAGCAACCGCATCACGATCGCTTCGAGTCGCCGCGGATAGTCACGAACAAGCCGCGACGGCGGCTCCGGCGCGCAGGTAACGATCGACTCCATCACTTCGAAGTCGCTGTTGCCGAGGAACGGTCGCTGCCCGGCGGTGAGCTCGTACAGCATCGTGCCGAGCGAGAACAGATCGGTGCGGCTGTCGATCGCTTCGCCACGGCACTGCTCGGGCGACAGGTACGGGGCCTTGCCGCGTCGCAGCCCGGTGCGCGTGCGGGCACCGCGCCGATGGTTCGCGCGCGCGATGCCGAAGTCGACGAGCTTGACCGCGCCTTCGTAGCTGACGATCACGTTGCTCGGCGACACGTCGCGGTGCACGAGGTTGAGCGGACCGGCCGGGCTGGCGCGATCGTGAGCGTAGCCGAGCGCCGCGGCGGTTCCGGACACGATCGCGAGCGACACCTCGAGTGGAACCGGGTGCTGGCGCTGTTTCGATTCGATGCGCACCACCCGCGCGTTCTGGCCGTGGACGTACTCCATCGCAAAGAAGTACGTGGTGTCCTCGACGCCAACATCGAACACGTCGGCGATGTTCGAGTGCCGGAGCGTTGCAGCGAGCCGCGCTTCATCGAGGAACATCGTCACGAAGCTGCGGTCCTGCGCCAACCCGGGCAAGATGCACTTGAGCACGACCAGCTTCTCGAACCCTGCGGTGCCCGACACGCGCGCGAGATAGATCGTCGCCATCCCGCCGGTCGCGAGCTCGCGAATGATCTCGTACTTGCCGAGTCGATCGCCCGGCTTGTATTCGTCGGAGTACTTAGACACTCCGTCGACGACGCTAGCACTTATCGCGGCGGCGTAGCGTAGCCGCGCGAGGGGAACGGGTTCGCCGTGTCGCGCGTGTTCAATTCACCCCGCGTCCACACCGCGCCGCGCTCGGAAAAGATCGCAAGCCCGACCACCCCGACGTTGCGGTCACCCGACGTGCGGGCGGCGTAGGACTCGCTGACCGCGCCGAACCGGAACGCGGCGACGTTGGCATCCGAGGTGCGGAACCCGTCGATCACGAGCGTGTCGTGCGGGTCGACGATGTAACCGCGGCGGCCCGGGTCGGCCGGCTTGCCGTCGATGACGTCGAGGCCGTCGACCGAAGCGACCACCTCGAAGCGCGCGGTCGTCGCGTTGCGGACGATGATCTTGTAGCGCTGGCCATCGGCACCGACGATCAGCGTGCGGCCGTTGGCCTGCAGGCCGGGCAGGGTGCGGCCCGCATCGTCGGTGAGTGCGACCGACAGCGAGCCGTCGCCGGCGTAGATCTCGAGCGGATGCGGGCGCGTGCCGAGATACTCGGCGTGCGCGCCGACGCCGTCGGCATCGTTGTAGTGGAGCAGCACTTCGGCCCACGCTTGCGGCGACGAGCGCACGAACGGCGCGAAGCTGATCGGCGCGTAGACTTGCTCACCGTAGCTCGTACCGAGGCCGGGGCGATCCGGGACCGGCTGCGCTTGCGCGATCGACGAGCCCGACTCGGCGGCATGCGCCGGCTGGTACGTCGACGGAGCTGGCGAGTCGTACGCGACCGCGCCGCCCGAGTACGGCTCGGAGCTCGCGGCTTTCGACTGATACCTGGCCCCGCCGCACGCGGCGAGGAGCGCAACACAAACGGGTAG
This sequence comes from Kofleriaceae bacterium, assembly GCA_036524455.1. Lineage (GTDB taxonomy): Bacteria > Myxococcota_A > Polyangia > Haliangiales > Haliangiaceae > JABFXX01. The sequence goes on from DATDCH010000267.1 coordinate 23,020, forward strand.
CGACGAGTGCCGCAGCACTCCATTCGAGATCAGCATGTCGGATTCCTTGTTTCGGGTTGCTCAGCGGCCCCAGTGCACGCCGAGCTCGAGGAACATCGTCACGTCCGTGCGCGCCGGCTTCGTTGCCTCCGTGCACGGACCACTACACGTCGGCATCGCGCCCGTCATCTCCGGGCCCTGTGCGACGAGGCTGCGAAACGCCATGAAGTAACCGATGCGCTTGCGATCACCGCGCGCATTCGGCGAGCCGCGGCGGCCGATGTCGAGACCGAACGCGAGCTCGCCGCTCGGCCGCTCGAGCACGCCGCCATGTCGCCACGCGACATGCTCGTAACCGGCGCCGAGCTGGCCCCAGAAGTCGACGTTCATCTTGGTGTCGAAGCCGGTGTTCGCGAACGAGTAGCGCAGTGCACCACCCAAGCGCGTCGCGCGGCCTTTGCGATCGAGCGTCTCGCCATCGCTGTCACCGACGCGGTAGTGGTCGACGAGGCCGCGCAGCGTGAGGTCGCCGATGCGATAGCCGAGCGCGCCCGAGATCCCGACCGAGAAACCGTCTGCGTCGCCCACGTCCGAGCCGCCCATCAAGAAGCCGAGCCGACCGTCGACCTCGCGATGCGCGGGCGGTCCGGCCGGCGGTTGTGCATAGCCATCCGACGCAACGTAGTGCTGGGCCGATGCAGTCGAGGCGACCAGGAGCAGCGCGACGGCTAGGCATTTCGTCATACGCCATTCCAACGCGGGTTGCCGGCGTGACTTACAGCGCGACTTTTTTCGACGTTGCCCACACTGTACGGGCATGTTGCGGTGGGCACTGATTTCCGCGCTCTTGCTGCCAGCGTGCGGCGGCGACGACGATTGCTGCACGGACGGCCAGCAGGGTGTGGTGGATGCGCCACACGACGTCGTGATTCTCCCCGACGTCCCCAATGAGTGCGCCGGACCGGGCCGCGACAAGATCAAGTTTCCGCGTACGGAGTCGTGCTCGAACGACGGCGCCGTCGAGTGGTGCATCCCGGATAGCAACAATACGCAGCTGCTCGCGACGCTCGCGATGATCTCGTCGACGATCCATTGCGCACCCGGCGGTGGCCGCGCGATGTGTTACACGGGCGGCAAGCTGCTGTGCACGTATCCGACGGCGTATCCGGATCAGTGCCTCACTCAGCACGGCCAGATGAAACCGGAAGTCTGGGACGATATGTGCGCGGTCGCTGCGTTGCCTGAAGTGATCGAGATCGTGCCGAGGTGGTACGAGTGACTCACCACGGCCACAGGCTCCACGTGTAGTAGCTGCCCGCGAGCACGATGCCGGTGATCGCCCACGCGCCGAACAACTGGAGTGCGCGCTCGGGCCACGGCTTCTTCGTCACCGCGCACAGCACGTAACCGACGATCGCGCCGACTGCGGCACCGCCGATGCCCCACGCGACGGTGCCGATGTAATTGATCGTGATGATCGACGGTGACTGCTTGCTCATCAGCTCGCCGGTCAGCGGTTGATACGTCAGCCGCGGCCACTGTCCCCAATCACAGGCGGTGTACGCGAATGCGCCGCCGATGATCGCGCACATCGCGATCACGTACGCGCGCTGCCAGCGCGGCATCACGGCGGCGCTCCAGCGTGGCAGCGCCTGCACGTGGTGCCGGTGAGCTTGAACGCAGCTTTGCCGTCGTCGTGGCACGGCAGGCACGCGGCTTTCTTCGGCGTCGCGATCTCGAGCAGCTTGCCGCTGAGCTGGACGTGACAAGCGATGCACGCGAGCTCTTTGTCGTCGGGTGTCTTCTCGTGCTTGCCGTGATCGAACGCAGTGCGCACCGACCAATCGGCGTTCACGCGCGCTTGCTCGCGCTCGACAGCGAGCCCGATGCGATGGCAGCCGCCGCAGCTGTCGAACCGCGGGGCGGGGCCGGCCTTGGTTTCGTGACAGCCCTTGCCGATGCACGACGCGTGGCCGCGCGGCGTGCGCAGCTGCGCGCCCGCGGTGCGCAGGTTGTGGCAGCTCGCGCACGCGAGCTTGTGCTTGTCGTGATCGAGCATCGCGCCGAACTCGGTGCGCTCGGGCAGCGCTCGATCGGCGACGAGCTTGCGCCACGGCTCTGTCGCGTTGTGGCACGCGCCGCAGATCACCGGGGACCGCGCGCCGAAATCCTGCTCGTGACACGCGGTGCACGCCGCGTGGCCCGCGATCTGGATCTCACCGCGTGCGCTCAGCGGATGACACGCGCTGCACGCGCGCGCTTTGACCGCATCGGCGTGCACACCCGCATGCGAGAACCGCGTGAGCGGCCGCTTGACCTCGAAGCGCTCGACGGGCGCCTTGTCATGACAGCGCGTGCACGCGACCGACGTGGCGAATGCCGCTTTGCCGTCGTGGCAGCCGCCGACCGCGCAGTCCTGCTGCTTGGGACGTGGTAGCTCGATGTCGTCGGTGCTGCGGATCGCGGCGTGGCACGTGCTGCAGTCCTTGCCGGCCGCGCCGCGCACGCCGTGCTTCGCGTGCGAGAACGTCGAGGTCACCGAATCGCGTACGGCGGCGAGCGCAGGAGGTTGCGGCTTGCCGACCGCGCGCGGATGGCACGTCGCGCAGTTCGCCATCGCCGGCGCGCGGCCTTGCGCCCCCGACCCGTCGTGACAGCCGAGGCAGCGCTGATGCGTCGCCGGCTTCTGCGGTTTCGCGCGCGTGTCGTGGCACTGCGTGCACGCAGTAGCTGCGTGTTGCTTGTGACCGAACGTGACGTTGAAGTCCTGCTCTGCGCTGTATGGCGGATAGAACACGGGCAGCTTGCCGGTGAAGGGTTTCTGCAACGCCGCGGCAGTGTGACAGCTCGTGCATACCTCGGCGTCGTCACCGAGCGTGAGCTTCGCTCCGTGGTTTGGTGGCTTGGGCGGCGGCCCGTGACACTGGCCGAAACATGCGGCGTGCCCGGGTTTGCCGACGAGCTTGCCTTTGGTCTCGACGTGACAGCGCGCGCACGGCAGCACGCCGACACCTTTCACGTCGAGGTTGCGGTCGTGCACGATGTGATCGAACCCCGCGACGAGCACGACGACCGCAGCAACGAGGGCAAGCACGAGCCCGCGGCGCGACATTAGTACACGCCCTCCATCATCAAACGCAGGCTCTTGAACCCGTAGATCTCCGGCTGGAGATCGAGACGGCTCGACAGCTCGTACGCCGCGAAGAGCCGGAGCCGCGAGCCGATCCACGCATCGACAGTCGCGCGGCCGCCGCCGCGGTAGTCCTGCGCCGGAATGCCCGTGTTCTCGTCGGACATGCAGCTCGTGGTGATGGTCGCGTCGCAGTAGACGAGCGCGTACTTCGTGCGGCGGCCGTAGATCTCGAGCAGCGCGGAGAACCGGCGTGCACCGAGCGACAACCGAATGGTCGTGCCGAGCTCGGTGAACCCTTCTTCGCCGAGCTCCGGTCCGTGTTGGCGCGGCAGGATGTCGATCGAGCCCGGGATATCGGGAATCTGTCCGGACAGCGTCGCGTAGCGGCTGGTCTGGCGGCTCAACCCGTTGAGGCCAAGCCCGATCGTGCGGCGCAGGCGGAGCTCGAGCCCGCCGCCGATCTCGAGATAGCTCGCCGCGAACGTGTTGCGCTCGAGGTTTGTGGTGACGAGGTCGTTCGCATACGCGCCGCGGATCAACAGATCGATGTTCTCTTTGATCAGCGTGCCGGCGCGCCCCGAGACCAGCAGCTGCGGCAACACCGGTCCGAGATCGAGATAGCGGCGGCTGACCAGCGGGTCGTTTTGCGGCACCGACGGATCCCAGCGCCAGTCGGTGTTGCGGCGATGCACGATGTCGAACACGAGGTTCGTCACCTGCTTGTAGCGGCTGCGGAGCTGGAGCGCTTCGTTCGCGAGGTTGCCGTCGAGCGTACGCGCGCGACCGATCAGCGCGATGTCTTTGCGCGGGCGCCAGTCGAGCTGGATCAGCGTGTGGCTCGACGCGGCATTGTCGGCGGCACCGACCGCGGTGAAACCGAGAAACTCACCGCTGACCGCAAACGGAATCGGCGTCTTCAGATTGCGAAAGTCGACGCGCAACGAAGAGCCGCCGATGCCTGCTCGGTTCTTACCGTCGAGCGGATTGACCTGGGTGTAGTCGGGCGCGCGAAAGCCACTGTAGACGCTGCCGCGGATCAGCTTGCCTTCCCACGCGGCGACGGCTCCCCACATATGTAGCGGCCACGGGCCGTAGACGTAGAGGTTGCCCGCACGCAGGCGCACCGGCGCGAGCCGCTTGTCGGGCAAGAAGTCCTGTACCTCGGCCCACCCGGAGCGCGTCGCGAAGCCACTGCGATCGAACCAATTCGCGATCGGCGGCGCGACCGGCACCTGGGTCTCCGGCATGCCCGGATCGGGCGAGGTCGAACGGCGCATCAACTGGAAGCGGCCCGCGAAGTACGTCGACAAGCTCGGGAACAACACGCCGCGCGAGCTCGCGTAGCCCTCGCCGAGCGCGTACGCGCGCAGCTGCGCGAACTCGTATGCCGCGGGCTGTTGGCCGGCGAGGTTGTTTGCGCCGGTCAGTGCAGTGCCATCGACGACGTAGCCGAGGTTGAAGCGCACCGAGACAGGACGGCGGAGGTCGCGCACCGAGCCGATATCGCCGGTGTCAGTCGCGATCTCCGCGACCGACGGTTCGGGCACGGGATCGAACGCCGTCGCAGGTGCGGCGGTTGGTTCCGGCGTCACAGCCGCCGTGGTGCGCGGCCGCATCCTGAGATTGCGTGGCGGTGGCTCCCGCGTGAGC
>DATDCH010000268.1:0-2934 GCA_036524455.1 Kofleriaceae bacterium
GCGCGGAGCAAGACGTGATCGTGCGACCTGCCGACGCGGGCATCATCCCGCCACTATCGGATTACGAAGCGTTCTGGGAGCGGCGCATTCCGTTTCTGTTCCTCAGCGCCGGGCGGTCGCGCGTCTACCACACGCCCGACGACACACCTGACAAGCTCGACTATCCGAAGATCGCAGCGACCGCTCGCTGGTTGACCACGTTCGTGCGCGCGACGCGACAGCGCGAGCCAACCCAGTTCGTCGACGGCAGCCTCGATCGCGGAACGCTCGACGAGCTGTACGAAGTCGTCGGCTCGCTCGCAACGCTTACGCCGGAGGCCGCCGCCGCGCTCGACCACGTCAAGAAGCTGCGCGCTGCATGCGACCGCAACGGCAACTTACCGGCCGCGCGGCGCACCGACCTCGCGATGCTCGTCGGCATGCTCGAAGCGCGCTTGCAGTAGGCCTGCAGTAGCTATTTGTCGATCAGCTCGGACGCCCAGTCGGTCGTATCGACCAGCTCCGCCGGCTTCGGGATCTCGGCCTCGGTTTGCGCGTCGACGATCGACGTCATCTTCGCGACCTCGTCGGCGATCAGCGCGTTGATCAGCGACTGCGCTGACGTCGACTGCTTCTTCGCGGCGCGCACGGCCTGCACGGCGTTCGAGACATTGCGCGACGTGACCTTGAGCTCGCGCTCGAACAAGTGCTGAGCAAGCTCGTCGGCGAAGTCCGCCGCCGATGCCGTGCGATCCTCAGGATGGCGCGCAAGCGCTTTGCGAACGATCGCGTCGAGCTGCGGATCGACCTTCGGATTGACCGCGGTGATCGACGGTACGCGCGCCGCGCGCACGAGGCTGATCGTGGCGTGCGGATCGTCGGAGTAGAACAGGCGGTGGCCCGTCAACATCTCCCACGTGATGATGCCGAGCGCGAACACGTCGGCGCGCGCGTCGACTTCCTTGCCGTATGCCGCTTCGGGCGACAGGTAGCTGAACTTGCCCTTCACGACGCCTTCGTCCGTGATCTCGACTTGGCTCTCGGCTTTCGCGAGCCCGAAGTCGACGACCTTCACTTCGCCGTTCTTCGACAACATGATGTTCGGCGGCGACACGTCGCGATGCACGATGTTGAGCTGCTGGCCGGACTGCGGATGCTCGAGCGTGTGCGCGTAGTGCAGGCCTTTCGCGGCCTCGATCATCACGTAGAGCACGAGCCCGATGTCGATCGTGCGCGTGTGCTGCTGATGCGCGATCAGTGCCTTGAGGTCGCAGCCGTCCACGAACTCCATGACGAGGAAGTACGTGCCGTCCTCGGCCTTCGAGATGTCGAAAACCTGAACGATGTTTGCGTGCTGGAGGAACAGCGAGAGGCGCGCTTCGTCGAGGAACATCGCGACGAACTGCGGATTGTTGGTCAGGTGCGGAAGCACGCGCTTGATCGCGACGGCTTTTCTGAATCCCTGGATCGACTCCGAGACACCGCGGAAGACTTCGGCCTGCCCGCCACCTCCGAGCCGTTCAAGCACCGTGTAACGCGCCTTCATGGACTGTCCATTCTAACGGGTAACCGACCCTGCCGCCGAGAAAACGCCACGTGTTAGGCTGCCCGCGTCGTGCCCGAGGGTCCCACTGCCGGAACCACGCCCGCCGCCCTCGACGTCGACACGCTGTGGAGCGCGATCGAGGCCGCGGCGGAGCAAGCCGGCATCGGCGTGTACATCGCGCATATCGATGTGAGGCCGCCGCGCATCCTCTACGTCAATGAGTGCGCGGCCGGCATCGTGGGCAGGCCGGTCTCGGAGCTGGTCGGCGCGCTGCCGTGGTCGATGCTGCGCGAGGAAGATCAGCTGACCGTGCGCGGCCTGATCGACCGGCCTATCGGCGCGCCGCCCGCCGTCGCCGAGCTGACGGTCGTGCGTCCCGACGGCAAACGTGTCCCGATCACGTTGGCTGCGACGCGGATGCAGACGCCGCTCGGCATCATGAGCTTTGGCTACATGCGCGACATCAGCGTCGAGCGCGACACGGTCGAGGCGTTGCGCCAGTCTGAAGCGCGGTTTCGGTTCCTGGTCGAAGCGGCGCCCGATGGCGTCGTGATCCTGCAGCGCGGCATGATCGTGTTCATCAATCCGAAGGCGGCGCACCTACTCGGGGTGGGTCGAGACGAGGCGCTCGGCCGCTCGATCGCGTCGTTCCTGCCGCCGGCGGATGCCGCGGCAGCTGGAGAGCGCATCGGCGCGATGCTGCGCCACGGTACCGAGTTTCCGCCGTCCGAATACGGTGTGCTCGCAGATCCGTCACGCGTGGTCGAGATCAAGTCGATCGTCTGCGAATGGAACGGTGGGCCCGGCGTGCTCGCGTTCGCGCGCGACGTCACGGAGCGCAAAGCGATTCATCGGCGCCTCGTCGAGTCGGATCGCCTTGCCGCGCTCGGCACACTCGCGGCGGGTGTGGCGCACGAGATCAACAACCCGCTGACCTACGCGCAGCTCAGCGTGCAGCGCATCGAGCGGGTGGTCGATTCGCTCGACGTCCCGGGCGACGTGCGCGAGGTGCTGCGCAGCCACCTCGACGATATCCGCCATGGGATCCGACGCGTCGCATCGATCACTCACTCATTGCACACGTTCGTCAGCCAAGACGGCGATGCCGTCGAGCCGGTAGATCTCGAGGCTGTCACCACGCGCGCGCTCAAGATGGTCGAGAACGAGCTGCGCCACGCGGCGAAGCTCGTCGAGGCTGTCGCAAAGGTGCCACCGGTGAACGGCAACGCACTGCGTATCGAGCAGGTGCTCGTCAACGTGCTGATCAACGCGATCAAGGCACTACCGTCAAACCCGACCACGCCGCACGTGGTGCGCGTCTCGCTCGATCACGACGACGATCGCGTAACGGTGACGATCAGTGACACCGGCGCAGGGATTCCGGCTGCGGTCCGCAGTCGCATCTTCGA
>DATDCH010000269.1:0-6508 GCA_036524455.1 Kofleriaceae bacterium
AGAAGAGCGGCGCAAACTTGCTGAAGCCGCGTGGGTGGCGCGGCAACAGCAGCTGGCGAAAGATCGTGCGGCGCGCGAGGCCGCACTTCGCCAGGCGCAGGCCGAGCGCCAAGCCAGTCGCGAGCGTCGGCGTGCCGAACGGATCGCAGCGCTGCAGGCAAAGTTCAAGCTCGCGTTCCTCGCCGATCTCGACACGCAAGACGAGCTGACGCTGCACTCGCAACGTGTCGCCGAGCTTGGTCGTGCGAGAGAGATCGCGGAAGTCGCCGGCAACGGCAAGCTCGCCGTGCGCATCGAGATCGCGCTGGGCCGCGAGGATCAGCGCCATCAGCAGCGCATGGTCGCGCTCGAGGCCAGCTTCAAAGCGAGTGGAGGTCAGCCATGAGTCGCATCGTCATGCTGGTTCTGGTCATCGCGCTTGCAGCGTGCGGCAAGAAGAAGGACGAGCCCGCGCCGAGCCCGGGTAGTGCGACCCCGGTCGCAGCGGCCGACGCCGCCGCGGGTAGCGCGGCCGGTAGCGCGCAGGGCAGCGGCGAGGGCAGTCAGGCCGCCGCCGTCGACGTTCCGACCGAGGTGGATTTCGAGGAGCAAGCGACCACGGAAATCACCGACAAGAACGTGGAAGCACGCGTCAAAGCGATCGAACAGGAGCTCGCGCAGTAGGCTGCGCAGGCGCCCGACAATTCACCGAGATCCTCGGGGCGCGACGCGTCGCATCGAGATGCGTCGCGCCTGGCGTATCATTGTCGGCGCGTGCTCATGCGGCTTGGCAGGTACGAGGTCGACGAGCTGCTCGCGAAGGGCGGCATGGGCGAGGTGTATCGAGGCCGGCTCGTCGCGGCGCACGGGTTCGAGCGGCCGATCGTCATCAAGATGATCCGCACCGAGCTGCTCGCGAACGAGCGCGCGGCGCTCATGTTCATCGACGAGGCCCGCATGGCGGCGGGACTGCATCACCGCAATATTCTGCAGATCGTCGACTTCGATCGGTTCGACGACGGCGCGTTTATCGTGACCGAGCTGGTCGAAGGCTGCGACTTGCGCGTGCTGCTGACCTACTTGCGGGCGCCACCGCGCTACGAAGTCGCCCTCACGATCATCAGCGAGCTCGCAGCGGGATTGCATGCAGCCCACGAAGCGACGGGCGGCGATGGCGCGCCACTTAACCTCGTGCACCGGGATGTGAGTCCGAGCAACGTGTTGCTCGGCCGCCAAGGTGAGATCAAGTTGTCGGATTTCGGCGTGGCGAAGGCGCGATTGCGCAGCTATCACACCGTCTCCGGCTCGATCAAAGGCAAGGCACCTTACATGGCACCCGAGCAGATTCTCGGCGAGCACGTCGATCGACGTGCCGACGTGTTCTCTCTCGGCGTGTTGCTGTTCGAGGTGACGACGCGTTCGCGGCTCTACTCGGGCAAGGGCGACGCGACTGCGATGAAGCTCATCATCGACGGTGCGGTCCCGGATCCCGCCGCGTTGCGACCCGGATATCCCGCGGAGCTCGCAGCGATCGTGCGGCGCGCGCTCGCTCGCGATCCGGATCAGCGTTATCCGACCGCGCAAGCGCTGAGCGAGGATCTCGACGACGTCGCGCGCTACTACAAATGGAATCTGTCGTGCGCCGCGGTCGGCGAGATCGTGCGCGTGATCGAGCAACGTGCGAAGGGAGTGGCGGCGTGAATCCGAGCACGGCGCTCGACCGCGATCGCGTAGGGCCGTATCAGCTGGTCAAGGCGATCGGCGCCGGCGGCTCGGCGCGCGTCGACCTCGCGCGCATCGATCGTGCGTATGGGTTCCAGCGCCACGTCGTGATCAAGCGGCCGCTCGAGCACCTGCGCAGCGACTCGCGCGCGGCGGATTCACTGCGGCGCGAAGCGCGGCTCGGTGGTCGGCTGCGGCATCCCAACCTCGTCGCGATCCTCGATGCCGGCGTTCACGACGGCTATGACTACCTGGTCCTCGAATACGTGCACGGCGGTTCGCTGCGCGACCTGATGCAGACCGAGGAAGGCGCGCGCGTACGCGACGTCCCGCTCGAGGTGGCGCTTGCGATCGTGCGCGATGTCGCGCGAGGCGTGCACGAGGCGCACGAGCTTCGCGACGAGCGCGGTGCGCCGCTTGGACTCGTGCACCGGGACGTGTCTCCGGGCAACGTGCTGCTCGGTCTCGACGGCGCCGTCAAGCTCGCCGACTTCGGCATCGCGAAGGAGACGCGCGTTGCGACGCTCAGCGGATCGATGCACGGCACCGTCACGTACATGGCGCCCGAGCAGTGTCGAGGCCACGCGTTCGATCGGCGCGCCGATATCTTCTCGCTCGGTGTGATCCTCTACGAGCTCACCACCGGCACGCGGCTGTTTTGGGCCGACAACGACGTCGCGTCGCTGCACAAGGTACTCGGCGGCAACGTGCCGCGGCCGCGTCGCGTGAATCCAGCGATCGCGCCTGTGCTCGAAGACACGATCATGACCGCGCTCGCGACCGATCCCGAGAAACGGTTTCCCAACGCGAAGGTGCTCGCCGACGGGCTCGAGCGCTATGGCGCCAGCGTCGGCAAGATCCTCGCGGCTCGGTCGGTCGCGGGCTGGGTGCACGACACCATGGGGCCACGCGACGTGCCGTGGATCGCGGCGGTCTCGACGGTGGTCGACGCGCCGATGTTGCTCGAGGATCACGAGCTCAGCGAGACCTCGCTCGTCGCGCTGATCGAGGCGACGCCGCCGCCCGAGGATCTGCCGGTTCCGACATTCGGTCCGAGCGACAAGGCGGTCGCCGAGGATCTCGTCCTCGATACGTTGCCGTCGGCGGCGCCGGTGCCAGCGCGCCGCGACCGCAAGCTGTTCGCGTTCGTGATCGCGGCTTGTATGTTCGCCGGTGTGGTGATCGCGTTCATGCTGACGCGCCAGGACTCGCCGACCGCGCCCGAACCCGCACAGGCGGAAACGCCACCGCCAACGGAGCCGTCGCGACCGCAAGGTGTATTGATCGAGGTGCCGAACACTGGAAGCGACGAGGCTGCCGGCGACGAAGAGCTGATCGAGATGGAGCCTCCGGAGCCGGGCAAGCCACCGAGGCGCAAGAAAAAACGCAGCCGATCCAAGCCTGCGACCACCGACAAACCGGCTGTTGTCGAAACGGGTAGCGCTGGTTCGGCCGCGCAGAAGCCGCCGCCGAACGTCGAATGGGATCGATGGATGCTGCTGCCGAGTGATAAGAAGAAGAAGTGACGGCCCGCGCTACCGCGCTCGTTTGCATCGCACTCGTGGGCGGCGCTCGCGCGGATACGCCGGAAGGACCGAAGCCGCTGCCACCTGATCTGCGGCGCGCGTACGAGCAGGGTGACTTTGAAACGGTGCGGCGCGAGCTCCTCAAGGCGTATGCAGTCGAGCCGAGGACGGAGTATCTGTTCGCGCTCGGTCAGGTCGAGCTCAACCTCGAGAACTACGAGTCGGCGATCCGCTACTACGAGCAATTCATCGCGCGGCGGCCGACCGACGAGCAGATCGCACTCGCGCAACAGGCGATCGGCGCCGCGCGCACGCGCTTGGAAGAGAGCAAGCGCAAGCCACCACCGCCACCGCCACCACCACCGGTCGACGCACCGAAGCCAACACCGCTGCCGCCGCGCCAGTGGTACGCGGAGGACACCGGGTTTGTCGCGCTCGGCGGCGCCGCGATGCTGGTCGGCGCTGGTTTGCTCTATTACAGCCACACGCTTGGCGAGGACCGTGAAGGCACGCTGTCTCAGTACCATCAGCGCGTCGAGCTCTCGCGCACGACGCAATGGACCGGCGTCGGCGTCGCTGCGGGCGGTGCGCTCGTGATCGGCCTCACCGTATTGCGCTGGAGGTTGCGGCCAGACGGCGGCACTCTTGCTGCGAGCGTTGCACCGGGCTCTGGTACGTTCGTGTTTATCGGCCGATGGTGAAGCAGGCACTCTGCGTATTGCTGCTCGCGAGCGGCTGCTACGACGATCGCTATCGTTGTACCGAGCACAACCAGTGTGACCTCGGCGAGGGCGGGCGCTGCGAGGTCGACGGCTACTGCACGTTCTACGATTCGCGCTGCCCGACGCTGCGGCGCTACGCGGCGCACGCCGGCTCACTCACAGATCAGTGCTTCGATGATCGCGTGGAGCCGGTCAACGCGTGCGCGGGTGGGCAGCCGCCCGCGAGGCCCGAGGGCGATTGCTACGCGGCCGTGTGCGAGCGGCTCGAAGCATGCTGTGAAGTCGCGTGGCTCGACGCGTGCGTGCAGATCGCGCAAGAGACACCAGCGTGCAACCTGAGCTGCGATACGCGGCTCGCGATCACCGCCGTGCGCGGCACCACGAGCGAACGCTGGGCCGTGCGATGGAGCAACAACCAATGGCAGACGCCCGAGGCGCGCAACGACCTGACCGCGCTGTCGTGGGTCGCGCCCGCGCCGGGTGAACCCGAGCCGCGACTCTCCGGTGCGACGCTCGATGCGCTCGTGATCGGTGAGCGGAGCATCCCGATCGAGACGGGCCGCACCTATCACTCCATCACGTCGATCGGGTTCGATCGCGATCTGCGCGACACGATCGCGGCAAGCTATTCGACGACCGAGGGCAATCGGATCGAGCTGTGGAAGCTCCAGAAACAGGCGACGTCGCGCACGCTCGGCGCGCCGGCATCGCTCGCACTGAGCTGGGGCGACGCCGACCGTGACACCTACCCCGACGCGATCGTGTGGAACGGCGCCGGCGCGTTCAACTTCCTCTACAACGTGCAGGACGACGAGAGCTTCGACCACAGCCTGTTCAACCGCGGCCCGGGCAACTTCGCCGGAGGCAACACGCCGGGCGCGCCGCAGCAGCGCGCGTTCGATTGGGTCGACATCAACGGCGACGGCGAGCTCGACATGCTGATGTTCGGCGCCGAGGTGCGCATGCACACGAACGAGGACGGCCTCGGAGACATTGCCGCGCTCCAGATCGATTGCGATCCGCCGAACCGCGCGCGGCCATGCGCGACCGAGACGAACGAGCCCAATCTCGAGGCTGCATCGTTCGCCGGGATCGGCGTGCCGGCGAAGACCGGACTGTTCGCCGTGATCTCGATGTATCCCGGCCGCAAGGTGTGGCGCGTGGCGCCCGATGGCTCGCTGACGTCGATGCCGTTCGACAACGATGGTTGTTCCTGCATCAAGAACTGCAACAACATGTGTCCCGGACCGAACTGCACTTGCTCGTACAACTGCAACAGCTGCGTGCCGATCCTCGCGTTCGCCGCCCGCGATCTCGACGCCGATCACGAGCTCGATATCATCGCGATCGACGCGCGGCTCGTGCTCTACACCGCGAAGGCGAGCGACGGTTACAGCTGGAGCACCGGCACGCCGATTCCGACGATGTTCACGTCAACGTTCTTCTCCGTCGACGTCTCGGTGAGCGGCGCTACTCCTTGAGGCCGTGCCGGTGCAGCAGATCGATCAGGTGCGAACGATCCATCTTCGCGGCGCGCGCCGCTTGCGACACGTTGCCGTTCGCGTCCGCGAGTAACCGCGTCAGGTAATCGCGCTCGAAGTCGCGGACGACCGCGTTGCGCGCGTCTTTGTACGGCAGCAACGGACCATCCGGTCCGCTCGGCGCCGACGACGGCAACTGGTGCTCGCTGAACGCGTGCGGACCCACGACGATCGCCGCTTCGACCGCGTTGCGCAGCTCGCGGATGTTGCCGGGCCACGGGTGGCGCTGCCAGCGCGTCAGCGTCTCGGCACCGAATACGCTCTCGAGCGTGCCGGTAGCGCCGAGGTCGCGCGCGAAATGTTCGACGAGCGGCATGATGTCTTCGCGGCGCTCGCGCAGCGGCGGCAAGCGCAGCACGACGACAGCGAGCCGGTGATAGAGATCATGCCGGAAGCGGCCGTTGTTGACTTCGGCGCGCAGGTCGCGATTGGTCGCCGCGATCACGCGCGCATCGAGCTCGACTTCTTGCGAGCCACCGACGCGGCGAAACCGCCGGCGCTCGAGCACGCCGAGCAAAGACACTTGATCGCCGGCGGGCAGCTCGCCGATCTCGTCGAGGAACACCGTGCCACCGCGTGCGCGTTCGAACGCACCGATGTGCGCGCGATCCGCACCGGTAAACGCACCGCGCTCGTGGCCGAACAGCTCGCTCGCGAGCAACGACGAGGACAGCGCGCCGCAATCGATCGTGACGAGCGGACCGCTGCGGCCCGAGCGCGCGTGCAGCGCTTCCGCGACGCGCTCCTTGCCGGTTCCTGATTCGCCGACGATCAGCACAGACGTTGGCGTCTGCGCCATGCGGTCGATGTCTCCGAACAGCTTCAGCAGCTGCGGCGAGCGCGCGATCATGCCCGCGTGCTGCGTGGTCTCGCCGACCGTGGCGAGCGTGCGTTTCACGGCATCGTCGAAGCGGATCGTGGTGCCGCCGAGCGTGATCGCGGTGCCCGGCGGTACGATCGCGCGCTCGACTCGCACCGCGCCGATGTACGTGCCGTTCGTCGATCCGAGATCGACGAC
>DATDCH010000270.1:0-2623 GCA_036524455.1 Kofleriaceae bacterium
TCCGGACGCAGCTCGATCGCATCGCGAAGCTGAAAGATGCCAAGGGTTGGCAGTCCGCCTTTGCCGATCTGCACAAGGTCGGCCAGTGGGTCGTGTTCGAGCCGGTCGTGCTTCCCGATCCGAAGGACTCGACGAAGTACACCGTGATGCTACACCCCGCCGGGTTCGGGCTGCCCGACCGCGACTACTATCTGAAGCCGGAGCACGCCGACAAGCTCACCGCGTACCAGGCCCATGTCGGCAAGCTGCTCGGCGCCTCGGGCGTGTCACCGGCCAAGCTCGAGGCGGCTGCGAAGCAAGTGGTCGCGATCGAGGTCGAGCTCGCGAAGCTTCGCAAGTCGGCCGTCGAGGAGCGCGACGTGACCGGCATGCACAACCCGACCGATCCGAAGGCGCTCGCGAAGACCGTCAAGTCGATCGACTGGAAGGGTTACTGGAAGCTCCACGGCATCGCGCCCGGCAAGAAGCTCGGGCTCACCACACCGAAGTACTTCAAGGGGCTCGACAAGATTCGCCAGCGGATCAAGCCCGCGCAGTGGGCGAGCTACTTCACGTATCACCTGGTCGCCGGCCGCGCCTTCACGCTCGGGAAAGGGATCGATACCGAGGCGTTCGAGCTTCGCCGCACGCTGACCGGCGTCGAGCAACAGCCCGACCGAGCGCGGCGCTGCGTCGATGCCACCGAGGTCGCGCTCGGCGAGCTGCTCGGCCAGCAGTACGCCGCGAAGCACTTCTCGGCGGCGAGCAAGCAGGCCGCGACCGCGATGGTCGACGCGATCGTCGCCGTGATGACCGAGCACCTCGGCAAGCTCGACTGGATGTCCGAGGCGACACGCAAGATGGCGCAGCAGAAGCTCTCGAAGGTCGTGACCATGGTCGGCTATCCCGATCAGCCGCGGAGCTACGACTTCGACGTCAAGCGCGAGGACTTCGCCGGCAACGCGCTACGCGCGGACACGTTCGAGACGCGCCGCGTGATGCAGAAGATCGGCAAGCCGGTCGTGCGCAACGAGTGGTACGCGAAGTCGTTCACCGCGGACGCGTTCTACGACGCGTCGAAGAACACCGCGACCATTCCGGCGGGCATCCTCCAGGGTCCGTACTTCGGTGTCGATCGCTCGTTCGCGACGAACCTCGGTGGCATCGGCGCGCTGATCGGTCACGAGCTGACCCATGCGTTCGACGATCAGGGCGCGCGGTTCGACGGCGCCGGCAACCTCACGAACTGGTGGCAGAAGGACGACGAGGCCAAGTTCAAGGATCGCGGCTCGTGCGTCGCCGATCAGTACTCGACGTTCGAGGCGCTGAAGGGCCAGTTCGTCAACGGGCGGCTCACGATCGGCGAGGACATCGCCGACCTCGGCGGCGTGAAGCTCGCGTTCCAGACCTATCGCCACCTCCGCAAGGACGCGGCGAAGCTCTACAACGCCGACGGCTTCTCCGAGGATCAACAGTTCTTCATCGCGCACGCGCAGTCGTGGTGCGCCAAGGCACGACCCGCCGAGACCCAGCGCCGGCTCATGACCGACACGCACAGCCCGCCGAAGTTCCGCGTCTACGGCGCGCTTCGCAACCTGCCCGAGTTCGCGCAGGCATTCAGCTGCGCGCCGGGCACGCCGATGCGTCCGGCAAATGCCTGCGCGGTGTGGTGAGTGCCGCGCACGAGGGACATGCACTGGCTGGTGGTCCTCGGCCTCGCCGGATGCCACCTGGTGTTCGACCTCGAGCCTGCGCCCCCGACACCGACGCCTCCGTGGACGCAGCTCGCGACCGGACATCTGCATAGCTGCGGCATTCGCGCCGACGGCACGCTGTGGTGCTGGGGTGGCAACGAGTCGGGCGAAGTCGGGGTCAGCTCGAGCGAGCTGCAGATCGATGGTCCGACGCAGGTCAGCCCGGGCGAGACGTGGCTGACGGTCTCGGCCGCCTATGGCCACACGTGCGCGATCCGGACCGATCACTCGCTGTGGTGCTGGGGCGAGAATGCGCAGTCGCAGCTCGGCATCGGCAACGCGACCAGCTCGTCGCAGCCGCAGCGCGTCGGTGATGGCTGGAAAGCCGTCTCCGCGGGATGGTTTCACACCTGCGGCATTCGCGACGACGAGTCGCTGGCGTGCTGGGGCGGGAACATGGCTGGTCAGCTCGGCGACGGCGGAATGGGGGCGCGTCCGGTACCGACCACGATCGACGAGACGTCGTGGATCGCGGTCGACACCGGCCTGTATCACTCGTGCGGGATCAAGACCGGCGGATCGCTGTGGTGCTGGGGCGACAACGCGCACGGCGAGTACGGCGACGGCACCATGACCACGAGCCTCGTGCCCCGCGAAGTCCCGGGCGAGACCTGGACTCAGCTCGCGCTCGGGGTCAGGCTCACGTGCGGCCTCACGACCGCTGATCGGGCGCGATGTTCCGGCGACGGCTCGCGCGGCACGCTCGGCAACGGAGCCACGAGCATGACGGGATCATTCGTTCCCGTCTTGATCGATGGCCTCGAGCCGGAGTGGGATGCGATCGGACTCACGGCGCTGCACGCGTGTGGGATCACGCGTGACGGATCGGCATGGTGCTGGGGCGACGACATGTACTGGCAGCTTGGAACCGAGATCCCGAGCGGGCTCTC
>DATDCH010000271.1:0-17268 GCA_036524455.1 Kofleriaceae bacterium
ACGATCAACCGCGAGCGCATGCCGCGCATCCACCAGCGCCCGCTCGTGCACCTGACGATCGAAGTGCCGCCGCTTGGGGTGCGCGCTGCGATGTGGCAGCAAGCAGTGCCGTCGCTATCGGCACCGGATGCCGAAGGCCTCGCAGGTCGGTTCGCGATTCCCGGCGGCGTGATCGTCGCCGCCGCGCAGGCCGCAGATGCCGGCCGCATGCCGCAGTCAGGCCCGCCCGGCGCGAGCGATCTCGACCACGCCGTCGCCGCGCAGCTGCATCAGCGCATCTCGCGACTCGGCAAGAAGCTCCCGACACCGTTCGATCTCGACGATCTGATCGTCGACGACGACACGCGGGCCGCGATCCTCGAGATTGCAGCCGCGGCGCGCGAACGGCGCAAGATCCGCGATCAATTCAAGCTCCGCGGCGCGCAGGGCATCTCGGTGCTGTTCTCCGGCCACCCCGGCGTCGGCAAGACGATGTCGGGCACCGTGCTCGCGAAGCGGCTCGGCCTCGATATCTACGAGATCGATCTGTCGCAGGTCGTATCGAAGTGGCTCGGCGAGACCGAGAAGAATCTCTCCGACGTATTCGATGCAGCCGAGCCCGGCCACGTCGTGCTGCTGTTCAACGAGGCGGACTCGTTGTTCGGCAAGCGCACATCGGATGTGAAGAGCAGCAACGATCGCTACGCGAACCTCGAGACCAACTATCTGCTACAGCGGCTCGAGCGGTTCAACGGCCTCACGATCCTGACCACGAACCTGACCGGCGCGATCGATCAGGCGTTCAAGCGCCGCTTCACGTACGACGTCTACTTCACGTTCCCGTCGCCGGATATGCGCGCCGAGCTGTGGCGCCGCACGCTGCCCGAACGCACGCGGTCGGCGACGATCGACTTCGATGCGCTCGCCGAGAAGTACGAGCTGACCGGCGGTTTTATCAAGGTCGCGTGCGAGCGAGCCGCGTACGTCGCGGGCGCGAACGGCGTCGACATCGACGAGGATCTGCTACGTGCGACCATCGAGCGCATGTATCGCGAGCGCGGCAAGCTATCGACGGTTGGTCCACTCGAATGAAGCGCTACGAGATCCGGTGGGGCGAGCTCGTGGCACTCGAAGCCACGCTCGACGAGATCGCGCAGCACGCGACCGCGCTGTCGTACGGCTACAACGAGCCGCACAACGCAGAGCTGATGGGCCACACGTTCGCGATCTCATCCGCTGAGGTGATCGAGAACTACCGCGACAACCTCGCGGACGGAATGCGTGCGTTCCTGCTGTTCGACGGCGGCGCACTCGCAGGCGATGCCGACCTGCGCGGTATCCGCGACGGCACCGCCGAGTTCGCGTTCATGATCGCGAACCCGAGTGCACAAGGCAAAGGTCTCGGCACGCGCTTCGCGCTGATGCTCCACGCGTGGGGATTTCGCGATCTCGCGCTCGCGCACATCTACGCCTCGGTCGTGCCGCACAACACCGCCTCCCGCCGCGTGTTCGAGAAGCTCGGTTACGTCGACGATGCAAGCGAAGCCGCCCGCGCGTACGCCGACGAGCCCGGCGACGTCACGCTCGCGCTCGCGCGCGATGTCTTCGAACGGTTGCACGCGGACACACTCGCGCAGATCCGCAGCAGGGTACGATAGGCCATGGTTACTGCGTCGCAGGTGCTCACCGGGCTCGTCGCATTCCTGCACGTCTACTTCCTCGTGCTCGAGATGTTCTTGTGGGCGACGCCGTTCGGCGCCAAGACGTTCAGGCGTCCGCTCGACGAGATGCAACAGACGAAGGTGCTCGCCGCGAACCAGGGCCTCTACAACGGCTTCCTCGCCGCAGGTCTCGTGTGGTCGTACTTCGCAACGAATGGTTACGAGATCCGCGTGTTCTTCCTCGGCTGCGTGGTTGTCGCCGGGCTCTACGGCGCGGTCACCGCGTCGCGCACGATCCTGTTCGCGCAGGCGCTGCCGGCGATCGCTGCGCTGGCGGTCACGCTGCTCGCACGCTGACCGAGACAAACCTTCGCCTTGCGTACATGATGACGGCGATGCGGTCCGCTGCGCTGGCGCTGGTCATTCTCACCGCCTGTTCGCCCGACGACGACGGTCCCAAGGGCGAGCGCGGCCCGGTCACCGTCACCGTGTTGCGCAACGAGTTCCCGGTCCCGGATGCCGCGGTCGTGTTTCATACGGCCGACGGCACGCTGCTCGGCACGTCGCGAACCGATGCGACCGGCACGGTGACCGGCGAGATCACGACCTGGAGCATGGTCACCGTGATCGATCCGATATTTCCAAACGACCTGGTGACGATCACGCGCGTCGCGCTCGGCGCCACGCTCGAGCTTCCGCTCGACTCGCAGGGACCAGGCGAACCGGTCGGCACGCTCACCATTTCCGCCAGTGCGAGCACGCCGCCTCCGAGCGCCGAGCGGTACTCGATCTACACGCCGTGCACGAGCAATGTCGGCGTGTCTGTGCTGCCGGCGACGATCGACGTGTACGCGCGATGCGGCGCCGAGTTCCCTGTCATCATCGTCGCCCGCGCCGCGTCACAGAACCTCGAGGATCCGGGAATGCCGCTGGCCTACGTCGCCGGGCGCGCGACTAGCGGCGCGTTCCAGCCCGGCACGTGGTCGAATACCTGCGCGCAGGTGGGCGTGAGCACCGAGCTGACGATGTCGATCGAGTTGTGGCCGCGCCTGCATGGCTTCGTGTTTCGCGACGCGGACCTCGGGTTCTGCCCGACGACGACGACGTCGGAGCCCACGCTCGATTTCTCGGAAGGCGCCGTCGCCGACGCGTATGCCAACCTCGACGCCCCACTGCGTACGACCAGCGTGCTGCGCGACTACGCCCAGGTGCCCGCCGTGCTGCAGATCCCACGCAGGGATCTATTGGTCGGCGACGTCGCGCTGATCTCGCTCGACGAGACCGGGGCACAGTGGTCGAGCGAGATGGCGCCGAGCGAGGCGGACGCGATCGACGCGAAGCTCACGTGGCCGCCGGCAAACAGCAGCTACTTGAACTGGCGCGTCGTGCTGCCGCGCGATGCGACGACGGCCGTGCTACCCGCCATTCCCGACGAGCTTCGCGTCTGGGACGTGCTCGATACAAGCGACGCGGCGGTTTCCCTGCGCTACGTCGATGCAAGCTGGCTCGACACCCTCGACGAGATCGAACGCGAGTTGCCCCTCGTGCTCGAAGGCCGGCGACCGCTCCCCGCCGATGGAACGCTGCGCGACTACATCGAGCGATTGAGCCTGCCGTAGTCGCGCGCTAGCGCTGCTCGATGCAATAGAGCGGCGTCGGTGTGCTGCACGGTTGGTACGAGCACAAGTTCGTCCAGTGCGAGTTGGAGGCGAACGCGTGGCCGATCAGCGCGATGTCACTACTCGATGACGACGTCCAGTTCTGGCACGTTTGGCCGGGCCACGAGGAGCCGTTCGGCGTGCGGGTGCCGGTGAACACGCCGGCCCAGGAACCACAGCCAGTCCAAATCACGGTCGGTGGGCCACCGAGCTCGGTCTTGTCGATCGCGTGAGCGAGGAAGCTGCTACCCAGCTGGCTCCAGTCATTCGCGACCACCGTGCCGTCGACGAGAATGTAGGGATCGGGCGAGTGCTCGAGGCGCGAGCCCGCAGATGTGGTGTCGTCGGAGAGCCATGCCTTGTACGTTCCGGTCAAGCCGGCCGCGTCGGCGCGTTCCTGACACTTCGCATCGGCTCCCGCGAGACCGCCGAAGTTGCCGTCGTAGAACGTGCTCGTCAGGAACACGCGGCGATTCGGCTCATAGCAATAGGTGAGCACCGCCGTGTTCGTCACGACATGTGGCGTCCTGATCGCGACCGATTCGAAGTAGTAGCCCCAGCCCGGATTGGTCCAGTTCGGAGCCTGATCGAACACGTACGAGTAATGCTTCGTGAAGGTCGGCTCCGTGATCGTAAAGGTATCGCCGGTCCACAAGTCGCCCGAGAAGATCATGCGGAAGCTGTACGTGTCGCCGTACCACAACGCCGTCAGATCGACGCTGACGTTCAGCGTCTGCTCGACGGTCACTCGGCGAAGCGTACCGAGGCGGGCATCGAACGGCGTGTAGCCCTGATAGTTCCACCACTGCGCGCGCACGTTGCCGTAGTAATCCCAGACCGGGACATTGAACGTGTCAGTCAGCGTCTGTGACGTACAAGTCAAGATCGGTTCACACGCTCCGCTCGCGCACGTCTCGCCCGCGCCGCACACGTTGCCGCACGCCCCGCAATGATTCGCATCGGCGAGCGTATCGGTCTCGCAGCCGCTGGTCGGAGTTGCGTCGCAATCGGCGTAGCCCGCGTCGCAGGTGCCGAGCGCGCATGCGCCCGCAGCGCAGGTAGCCGAGGCGTGCGCGTACGAGCATTGCGTGCCACACGCGCCGCAGCTCGCAATCGTGTCGAGCGCGGTCTCGCAACCGGTGCCGGCGTCGAGATCGCAGTTGCCGTAGCCACTTGTACACGCGACAAGCTCGCACGCGCCGCTCGTGCAGGCGGCGGCGCCGTTCGCATACGCGCACTGGTTGCCGCACGCACCGCAGTCCGCAGTCGTATCGAGCGCAGTCTCGCAGCCGGTGCCGGCGTCGAGATCGCAGTTGCCGTAGCCACCCGTACACGCCACCAGCTCGCACGCGCCGTTCGTGCACGCAGCGGCTCCGTTCGCGAACGCGCACGCGTTGCCGCAAGCGCCGCAGTTGTCGTTCGTATCGAGCACCGTCTCGCAACCGGTGCCTGCGTCGAGATCGCAATTACCGAAGCCGCTCGTGCAAGCCGCAAGCTCACACGCACCGTTCGTGCACGCCGCAGCGCCATTCGCAAACGTGCACGCGTTACCGCAACCGCCGCAGTTGTCGATGGTATCGAGCGGCGTCTCGCAGCGATTGCTCGCAATGCCATCGCAGTTGCCGAACCCACTCGCGCACGGCGGACCGGGATTGGGTGGCGGCCCCGGATCCTCAGGCGGGCCTGGATCGTCGGGCGGGCCTGGATTTTCCGGTGGTCCGATCGCGCTCTCGACCACCGACTCGTGCTCGTCGATGTCGGCACCGCAACCCGTCACCACCATCAGTCCCACCACCATCCAACGCAGACCCACCATGGTCGTGAGCTTGCCCTTTCGGGCAACTACTCCCGGTTACGTACGGGGTAGTCCGATGTTCGTAGGGGCACGCAGCTTGCTTTTGGTTTGCGCAGGAGAATCCCGATGCCTCGCAAAGCAGCGAAGAACGTCCCCGGTACAGAACGCTACCGCGACGAGCGCCGCAAGGACGGTGGTCCACGCATGCACGGCCGCAGGTGGCACGATCACGACGAGCCGCACGAGATCGAGCGCGTCGTCGACAACCGCGGCAATGACGCGGTGATCGAGGCGGAGTCGGGCGGCGATCGGGCGGGAATGGGAAATCGGCGCACGGCTGCGCGTGCGACGCAGAGCCGTGAGCGCCGCAAGCGCAGTGTGCCGCCGGGCAAAGGTGTAACGAAGCGTGTCGCGAAGCAACGCGCCGCGAACAAACGTGCGAACAGCGAGCGCGGCGAGATGGCTGCACGTCCCGCTGGCCCGCGCGGCGTCGGCGTCTTGCGCCGCAAGGCCCGCATCGCACGCACGAGCGGCACGCGCCGCAAGGCATCGGCGAAAGGCACCTAGTCAACGAATCAACACGCGTTGGGCGAGCGCAGCGAGCGGCGGCGCGGTCGGGCGAGCTCAGCGAGCGGCGAGCGAAAGCGGCTCATCGCGCAGGTGCGCGATGACGGGCGCGTGATCGCTCGAGCCGACCTCGCGGTAGGATTTACAGGTCGCCGCGCCGTCGACGAGTGCGTGATGAGCAGCGACGTAGTCGAGTCGCCAGCCGATGTTGCGCTGGCGCATGTTGCGCCACGGCGCCCACCATGTGAACAGCCGATCATTATCGGGATCGACGTGACGGCCGACATCGACGAGGCCGTGCGAGAACAGCCCGTCGATCAAGTCGCGCTCGATCTTCAGCTGGCCGACCATGTCCTTGCGCAGCGACGGGTGAACGTCGGCCGGCGCGCGCGCGACGTTGAAGTCGCCGCACAGCACGAGGTACTTGCCCGCCTGCTCGAGCGCGCCGGTCCACGCTTCGAGCTCGCGCAGAAATACCATCTTTGCCGCGAAATCCTTGCCGCCGTTCGGCACGTAGACGGAGGCGAACACGAAGCTGCCGACCTCGGCGACGACGATGCGCGTCTCGAGATCGAACGGCGGATGCACGAACGCAGGCGGCTCGGGGAACTTCGCGGTGCGCAGCATCAGCGCGACGCCCGAGTAACCGCCGCTGCCGTGCCAGTGCGCGTGATAGCCGGCGATCTGGTTGAGCGGCTCGGGCACCTGTGTGGCCGATGCTTTGATCTCCTGCAGGCAGATCACGTCGGGCTCTTCGCCGTCGATCCAGTGCACGACTTGCGACGAGCGCGCGCGGATGCCGTTGACGTTCCAGGTCGCGATCTTCATCGCGCGACGGATGTAGCATTTCGCTGGCGAGGCGTCTGCCTCCCAAGCGGTCCGCATAGGGGTGAGAGATCTCGAACCTGAACGACTCAGACTATTAATTTCATGTATGTTTCGGTCGAAAAGAAACGAACGTTTGTTTTTGTCTTGATCGAAGTGGCCACGCTGGCGTACCTCTGAGGCATGCCCCGCCGCGCGCTTCGCACCCGCCCCAGCGCGGACCGCATCCTCGCCGCGGCGGAGACGCTGTTCGCGAACCGCGGCTACGGCGAAGTCTCGCTGCGCCAGCTGATCGCCGCATCGGGTGTATCGACGACCGCGTTCTACGCGCGCTTCGACTCGAAGGCCGCCGTGCTCGACACGCTGACCGAGCGGCTGTTCGCCGAGCTCCAGCTCGAAGCCGCGATGACGCTGCGCAACGTCAAGAACGTCGAGACCGGCATCGAACGCGGCATCGACCTCCTGTGCGCGCGGTTCGGTCCGCGCAAAGCGCTCGTGCGCTTGATCGTCGCGGAGTCCGGCTCGCTCGTGCCGATGCTGTCGACGCGTCGCAAGTCGTACGCGATGCTCGCCGGGTTTCTCGCGCATTACTTCAAGGCGCTGAGTGGTCGCGGCCGCATCGAAGTCGCCGATCCGAAGGCTCTCGCATGGGCGCTCGTCGGGGCGCTCGAGATCCAGATCGTGCGTTGGGCCGTGTGGGACGAGCTCGAGCTCGACCAGCTACGCGACGAGCTGCTCGCCGTTGCACACGCGATCTTGCCGAAGGAGAAATCATGACTCGCTCGGATCGTTGTCGCTCGCATCCGGTCGTCGCTCGCGCGCCGTCGGTTCGCACGATCGCTGCCAATGGTCGCGTCGGCCTCATCGGCCTGCTCTGCATCATCGGCGCGACAAGCGCGTGCTCGGATCCGGGAACAACCGTCGTCATGACGACCGCCGATGAAGCGCCCGCGTACGGCACAACGCCGTTCCCGACCGATGCGCTGCGTGAAGGCAACCGCCTCGGCGTGCTGCGCGGGCTCGACGCGCTCGTCGATCGCCACGCCGACAAGATCGCCGCGCACCTCGCGTCGCTCGACGGCTTCGGCGTGCGCCCGCTCGTCGAGTTCTTCGTCACCGGCGAGCTCGACGAGGCCGCTCTGCCCGTGCGCACCGCGAGCCCCACTGATGCGGCCGTCGTGATCGACATCGATCCAAGCTCGCCCGAGCGCGGTCGCGTCATCGCGATGGACTGGCGCTACGATGCCGAGCGCCTCGTGCTGCAAGGTGCACCGGCGAGCGGCGAGCGGCTGCGCGAAGGCACGCGCTACGCCGGGTTCGTAACGACTGCGATCAAACCGCTACGCCGCGCGAGCGCGTTCGATGACCTGCCGACCAGCGGTCGCTGGCAGACCACCGCCGAGGCCGTGCGCGAGCTCGACGCCATGCATCGCGCCGGCGCGATCGCCGACGAGATCGCCGGCGTGACTGTATTCACCACGCAGCACGCGACGGCGCCACTCGTCGCTGCGCGCGACATCGTTGCTCGGCTGCCGCCATCGGAGCTGACGTTCCCCGACTCCACGATCATCTTTAGCGGGAGAACCGCACTCGATCGCGTGATCGGTGTCGCCACACGCGCGAGCGATGGCCCGCGCGCCGGCCTCGAGCGCTGGGGCAATGACAATCCAACCGGCATCGCACACGAGCACGTCGGCGTGATCGGCAGCGGCGAAATGACGACCGCGCGGTTTCGTAGCGACGACACGGGCACTGACTTGCCCGACGACGAGACGTTCGCCGATCCACCCGCCATCGTCGCGATGGACGCGATCCCGGTCACGTTCATCTTGCCGGCGACGCCGATGCCGGCCGATGGCTATCCGATCGTCATCTACGGACACGGGCTCGGCGCCAGCCGCGATCAGCTGTTGAGCTTTGCCGAGCCCCTGACGTCGCGCGGCTACGCGATCGTCGGCATCGACATGGCGGGCCACGGCTCGCGCTTCGACCCGAGCGACAACCGCGCGAACATGGCGAACCAGTTGCCGTCGTTCTCCGGCGACGGTGCCACGCGCGACGGGTTCGGCGACGTCACCGGTCTCGTCACGCAATTCGATTTCTTCGAGGGCTTCCTCGGCGTGTCCGCGGTGCGCGACTCGATTCGGCAATCTGCGCTCGATCTCGGTCGCGTCGCGCAGATGATCCGCCGGCCCGATCTCGATCTATCGGCGCTCGCTGGGCCCGGCAGCGCGAACCCGAAGCTCGACACGCGCCGCATCGCGTACCTCGGTGAGTCGTTCGGCACGGTGGTCGGCAGCGTGTTCTCGGCGATCGAACCGAACGTCGATCTCTACGTGCTCGACGTGCCGGGCGGCGGCATCCTCGATCGCCTGCTGACGTCGAGCGCGGAGATCGGCTCGCTCGCGATTCCGCTCGTCGAGAGCATCTACGGTCCGAAGCACCGCGTCGATCGCTTCAACTCGCTGATCGGCATGATGCAGTCCGTGATCGACGGCGCTGATCCGTTGACCTATGCACCGCACGTGCTGCGCGATCGCTTCACGATCGACGGCACCGTGCTCGGCCCGCGCAGCATCGTGTGCATCGAAGTGCTCGGCGATCAGGTGCTGTCGAACGAGGGAACCGATGCGCTCGCACGCGGGCTCGGCCTCGACGTGCTCGCGCCGAACCTCGCGCCGCCCGACGGTGTCGTCTCGATCGAATCGCCGGCCGCCGGCAACCGCGACGGCCAGACCGCGATCCTCGTGCAATACGCGCCGGCCACGCACGGCGGCAACTGGAGCAGCGAGAAAGGCATCCTGCGCTACCTCCCGGGATTCCCGCACGCCGGCGATACCCCGTTCCCGCGGCTGCCCGCGCCGATCACGATCACGAACCCGATCTACGACACGCACGCGCAGGTCGCCGAGATCCTCGATAGCCACCGCGCCGGCGAGGCGCCGCGTGTTCGCAGCACGCGCGCACCGATCGCCGACTTCGACGACGACGGCACACCCGACGCCACCGATCCAGCACCGTACGATCCGGCGCAGCGCTAGTCGATTCCGCCGTAGATCTGACGTCCACGTGCTCGTGTCACCTGCACGTCCACGTGCTCGTGTCACGTGCACGTCCACGTACACGACGGTGGCACTCCATTCTTGCCTGCTCGGAATCGAGCTCGGCCGGTGCTACGTCAGTGCGGTCGGGCGCTGAGTGCTTGGGGATCACCGAGCACGAGCACGAGCACGTGTACGTGTACGCGTACGTGATCGGTCTAGTCACCTTCGAGGTCGACTTTGTCGATCGGACCGGTTGCGACCTTCAGCTCGCCCGCGATCTGACCGAGCTCGTTACTGCCCTCGGCTTTGGTGCCGTCCCACGGCAGTGCGCGCCCCATGTCGTCGAGGCCGAACAGCTCGGCAAGCGCGGGGAGCTCGCGTGGCTTGAACGCGCGTTGCCGATACGGCGACGCGAGCGCGACCACGAGCACCTCGCTCGGTCGGCCGAGCACGGGATCAGGTGGCATCCACGTAAACAGCGCTGCGCCGTCGATATTCGCGTTGGCATCGGAGGCGTCGTCGGGGCTGGCGAGGCGCGTGAGGATGTCGTCGCTCATGCCGCCGCCGTCGATCGCGTCGACATGCACGGGAATCACGCGACGAGTCACACCGGTCTTCGCGGGTTGCACCGTAACGAGCGCCGACGGCGCACCGCGCGTGTCGACGGTTGCGCACAGCGAGCCGATCGGGAGCGGCTCGACATCATAGTTTTTCCCCTTCGGAAAGGGCGCGCCCAGCTCGATCACGCCCATGTGCGGTACGCGCCCCATCGACCACGACGCGACCGGAATTGTTTTCGTGCAATCGAGCGAGATGGCAATCGCAAGCGGTTCACCGGCTTGCCGCAGCAGCTCGGCGCTCGAGAACGCGATCGTCAGCGTACCGTTCGTCACTAACGTGCACGGCCCAACCAGTTGCAGCGTGGGCCCGACCACCACGAGCGGAGCGATAGCGCGCAGCTCCTTCGCCTGTTCTCGGGTCCCACTCCCCATCGAGCCAAGACTGGCACGGCTCGACGGGCGTTCTCAACAGGCAAGCCGCGCGCAGCGTGCGCCCGCGCCCATTGCAGCTCGGGCGAGCTCGGGCGAGCTCGGTGCTGGCGGGCATGCGAGGTGCACTGGTAAGCGAGCATGACTTACGGCAGGACCCGTCGTTACCGGATCGTCGTTGGCGTCGATTTGACCGAGTACTCGCACATGGTGATCGAGCACGCGCTCGATCAAGCGGCTCGCCATCCGTCGCCCGATCTCCACTTCGTGCACGTGAAGGAGTCCCGCAAATACGACATCAACACGCTCGGCGAGTATCTGTCGGCTGCGGTCTATCCTTCTCTGCAGGTCTTCAACGAACACGCCAAGGACTGGCGCGCGCGCCTGCATATTCGCGTCGGTAAGCCCGACGAGCAGATCACGATGCTGGCCGCCGATATCCTCGCCGACATGATCGTGATCGGTGACTTTGGCCTGCACCGCAAGGGCGTGCCGAAACGCATCCTCGCGCACGCGATCTGCCCGACGCTCGTCGTCGGCATGCCGAAGCACCTCGACACGCTGCAATGCGGTGAGTGCTCGGCGCTGCGCGAAGACAGCGAAGGCACGACCTGGTTCTGCGACGATCACCGCGTCAAGCACAATGCGGTGTCGCCGATGACGACGTGGAGCAAAGGCAACTTGATGCAGTGAGCCCGGCGGTGGCATCGTGGGCTATGCACGCGATGCCCGCCACCGCGGACGAGCCGCACGCAACCGCACGGCCGCGTTCACTGCGCCGCGCGCTCGTTGCCACATTTCGCGGCATCATCCGGCTGTACTTCCGGCGCATCGAGCGTGTCGGAGAGCCACCGGGCGCCGAGACACGTGGCCGCGTGTTCGTGTCGAATCACCACAACGCGCTGATCGATCCGGTGCTCGTGCTCACCGATGCAGAGTGCGAAATTTCACCGATCGCGAAGTCGACGCTGTGGCAAATCCCCGGACTCAAGTGGTTGCTCGACGGCGCTGGAGCCGTCCCGCTGTATCGCCGCAAGGACGATCCCAACAAGGACGCCGCGGCGAACGACGCGGTGTTCTCGAAGATCGCGTCGCACCTCGCGAACGGCGGCAACATTCTGATCTTTCCCGAGGGCACGAGTCACAGCGAGCCGCACCTCGCGCCGTTGCGCACCGGCGCCGCGCGTATGTTGCTCGCGGCCGAGCAGCTCGGCGCACCGCTCACGTACCAGGCCGTCGCGCTCGAGTTCGACGAGAAGGATCAGTTTCGTTCGCGCTGCCTCGTGCTGTGGGGACCGGTGCGGCGGCTCGGCGAGGCGAGCACCGGCGAGGATGAGCGCGTGCGCGCGATCACCGCGCAGATGGACGCCGACCTCAGCGACCTGCTCGTCGAGGGCGACACGCATGATGATCGACGCCTCGTCGCGCGCATCGCCGAGATGCTCGCGAACGACGCCGGCGACGCGACGCTGTCGGGTTGGAGCACGATCGGCCGCCAGGTCGAGCTCGTGGGCCGTACGTTGCGCGCGTGCGACCCCGAAGTCGTCGCGCACGTGCGCGACAAAGTCGACGCGTACTACGCCGAGCTGTGTCGATTCGGCCGCAGCGACGCGCAGCTATCGGCGACGCGCGCTGCGGTGAAGAAGCCGCGCACGCGCTGGCTGCGCCGCGCCGCGCTCGCACCGCTCGCCGCGCCGGGCTTCGCACTCTATGCAATCCCGTACTTCATCCCGCGGCTCGTCGCGCGCACGGCCGATCCCGACGCGGTGTCGACGATCAAGCTCGCCACTGCGCTCGTCGTCTACCCGCTGTGGGCGGCTGGGCTCGTCGGCCTCTCGTTCGTGCTCGTGCCGCCGCCGCTGTCGCTCGCTGCCGCCGCGATCGTGATCGCGTCGCCATTCGCAGCGTTGCGCTGGCTCGACGCCTACTGGGAGCGCACGCCGGAGCCGACCTCTGACGAGCTCGCGCAGCTCGCACGTCTCCGGATCGCCGCTCGCACCGCGATCGACGAAGCACGCAATCGGCTGTAGCTGGCATGGAGACACAGCTCGTGTCACCACGGTTGCATGCGTGCATTGCTGGTGTTGCTCGCGCTGACGACGAATGCCGTTGCATCGACGACGACCGATAACTGGCTCGACGGCCTCACCGATCGCGTGATCACCGACCTCAAAGCCGGAAAGCCGCTCGTCGTCGACGTTCACGTGCCGCTCTGCCAGACCGGGATCACGGCATGTGGCAACGCCAAGCTCGGCGATGGCGATACGCCCGGCACCAATCTGTACTGGGCGACGACGCCGGGCTTCGGCAAATGGTTCGTGCGCAAAGGCAGCGGCTGGACGCACGTCACCGCGCAAACGAAAGACACCGGCGACAAGGACGTGCTCGAGCGTCACGTCTATCGCCGTACGATCCACACGCCCGCCGCGTGGCGCAAGCGCGGTGCACCGAAGACGTTCGAGCTCGAGCTCGTGATTCGCGCGTGGCGAGGCTCCGCGATCGATCGCGCGCTCGCCGCCTATGCCGCCGATGTTTCCGGCACGGGCGACGCGCAGCTCGTCGCGTTCGTCGGTCACAACCGGTTGATGGATCTCGACGAGTACAAGTGGCCCGCCGCCGGCAAGCAGGTCAAAGGCACGATCGCGATCGCGTGTCACACGGCGACGTATATGAAGACGCAGGTCTCGGCCGAAACGCGCGTGCCGCTGCTGATGACGAACGACTTCTTGTTCTCGAACGCCGCGCCGCTCGAAGCGGCCGTGCTCGCGTTCGCGCGCGGCGGCGGCTACGCCGAGATTCGCAAGGACGCGGCGACCGCCTACGCCGGTGTGCGCAAGCGACCGGTGGCGCGCATCCTCGGCGCGTTCACGAATCCGGCCGACCGGCGCTGGTGATACGCTCGATGCGATGGGCATCGCATGGGCGATCGTTGCAGCGCTGATCGCTACCGGCTGCTACTCGCCACGGGCGGAGGACTGCTCGTATACGTGCAACGCTGGCCCGTGTCCGAGCGGCCTGCATTGTGTGAACAACTTCTGTCGTGAGAGTCCCGAGGCGGCGGTCGCGTGTAGCCCTGGTGGCGCGGATGGCCGGATCGATGTCCTCCCTTCGAGCTACCCGACCGCCGTGCTCGCCGACGACCCCATCGCGTACTTCCGGCTGGGCGAGATGGCTGGGGCCACGCAGGCCATCAACGAGATCGCAGGCACCGGATTGGGTACGTACACGCCGTCGGTCATGCTCGGCACACCCGGCGCGCTCAGCGACACCAGCACCGCGGCGACGTTCGATCCAGGCGCGGGCGCGCAATGTGCCGCAGTAACGAGCTTGCCGATCTACGAGATCATCGCCGGCGACAGCTTCTCGCTGGAGGCTTGGGTCAACCTCAAGGCCTACTCGCAGACGGTGAATCGCGAGATCGTAGGCAAGCTCGGTGCAGTCACCGCCGACGCGGGGTACTCGCTCGGCCTGCAGTGGGAGCCGTCGCTGGGGATGTCGCGCATCCGACTGCGCATGGGCGACGGCACCATGGGCGAAAGCGAGACCGGAAACGGATTGACCCTCGACACCTGGCATCACGTCGTCGCGACGTTCAATGCAACCACGATGACGGTGCGGTTCTACGTCGACGGTCAGGACGCCGGTTCGGACGTGTTCATGCAGTCGTCCGTTGCGATCGAGAGCGCCGACTTCACGATCGGCTGCAGGGACAACGGCACGCTAGAGAGCGGCTTCGACGGCGCGATCGACGAAGTGGCGTTCTATCGCAAGGTGCTCACGCCGATGCAAGTGATGACGCACTTCGCGAATCGGTAGGTGATACGCTCGATGCGATGAGGATCGCAGCGGCGGTCGATGAAGTCGCGATCTACGGGCGCGTGCTCGACGGGACCGAGCTCGAAGAGCACTTTAATGCTGGCGCACCCTAGAAGGCGCAGCCCCACGCGAAGACCGCTCCGCCGTTCGTAGGAGTGATCGCGACCTCCGACGTGGATGCGCTGCGCCCCATCATGTAGAGCACGACGCCGCCGACGATTGCAGCACCACCGACGCCCCACGAGATCTTCGCGAACAGGTCGAAGCGCTTGCCGCTGTCGTCGAGCGAGCCGTCGAACTCGGGCGGATCGTTTGGATTGCCGCCAGCCGTGACGTCGTCGGCTTTGCCCTTCGCGATCACACCGAACACGAAGCCGGTACCGACGATCGCAACGCCGCCGATGCCGAGCACGATGCCGGCCGTGCGCTTACCCTTGCCCTGATCGCGCGGCGGCATGGGCTCGACTCTCTCGATCGGCTGGGTCTCCGGCACAGGCTTCGGCTGCGCTGGATCCGGTGGCGGCGGCTGCTTTGCCGCTTGCTCCTTCGCGCACGTCTCCATCTCGGTGATGAACTTGTCGACGGCGCTGACGTTCGGCGCGGTCGGGAAGTTGCGCTTGTACGTCTTGTAGAAGCCGAGCGCTTCGCCGCAGTCCCCCTTGAGCCGATACGACTGCGCAATGTTGAACAGCGACGGTGCATCCGAGCGCAGGCGATACGCTTCCTTGAACTTCTCGATCGCCTTGTCCCATTCGCGCAGGTCATACGCCTTGCGGCCTTCTTGATACGCGACCTCGCCGGGGGCCCTGGGCTGCGCGAGCGCGGGCGATGCAAACGCGAGCGGGATCAACAGGACAATCGATCGTAGGTGCATAGGTCCTCTACATCGGAGCGTCGGGGTCGAACGGCTTGGTGGCCGAGCCACTGCCTTGCTGCGCCGGCTTGGTGGAGGTCTTCCTTCGATCGCGCTTCGTGCGCTTCGTTTCAGTACGCTTGGTCTCGACGGGCTTGGTCTCGACGGCCTTGGTCTCGGCCGCTTCCGACTCTCCCGCGGCCGGCTTGGCTTCGACCGGTTCTGGAGGTGGCTCGGCCGGCTTTGCTTCGGCCGGCTTCGCTTCGGCCGGCTTCGGCTCGGGCGCTGTCGCTTTGATCTCGACCGGTGTCTCGACGGTCTCGGCGGCCGTCGTCGCCGCACCCTTGCTCGTCCAGAACACCGCTGCGGCTCCAATACCCGCAAGCAAGAGCACACCGATCACGACCGCCGGCAGCTTCGAGCGCTTGACCGACGTGGACCGCAGCGTGCTCAGCGGCACCGCAGGAACCGCCGATGGCATCGGCGTCGCGCGACCATACGGCGGGTGCGTGACGGTCACGCCATGCGGCGGCGTCGGCGCGCCGCCGACCTGCATGCGGATGGCGCGCATCTCGTGGCGAACCTGCGCGAGCGTTGGTCGATCTTGCGCCTGCTTCGCGAGCATTCGCTCGAGCAGTCCGTCGAGCTCGAGCGGTACGTGCGGGTTGAGCGCGCGAGCCGAACGCGGCGGCGTGAACAAGTGATGCGCGATCATGTCGGCCGCGTTGGTCGCGGCAAACGCCAGCTCTCCGGTGACGAGCTCGAAGGTCATCGCGCCGAGCGCGTAGATATCGGTTCGGTGATCGACGCCCTCGGCGCGCGCTTGCTCGGGTGAGATGTAGCCCGGCGTGCCGAGCAGGTTGCCGGTCTGGGTGCGCTGCAGACCGGTCGTGCCCATCAGCTTCGCGATCCCGAAGTCGAGCAGCTTGACCTGCGGCCGATCATCCTTGATGTCGACGAGGAACACGTTGTCGGGCTTGAGGTCGCGATGCACGATGCCCTTCTCGTGCGCCGCTTCGAGCGGCAGCGTGATCGTCTCGAGGATCGCGAGGGCGTCGGGCAACGCGAGCCGTGCACGCTTGATCCGATCGCGCAGACTCTCGCCACGCAGCCACTCCATCACGAAGTAGTTGCGGCCATCGGGCAGCCTGCCGAACGCGAAGATGTCGACGATGTTCGGGTGACCGATCTGATTGACCGAGCGCGCTTCCTGCACGAACCGATCAACGGCTTCCTTGTTCACGCTGAGCTCGGGGTGCAGCACCTTGATCGCAGCCTTCTTCGCGATCACTGGATGCTCGGCCGAGTACACGCGGCCCATGCCGCCGGCACCGAGCGGGCCGAGGATGTGATACTCGCCGACGAGCTGGCCCCCGAGGAGCTCGGTCGTGTCGCGCTCC
The DNA here is from genome assembly GCA_036524455.1 of Kofleriaceae bacterium. Classification (GTDB taxonomy): domain Bacteria; phylum Myxococcota_A; class Polyangia; order Haliangiales; family Haliangiaceae; genus JABFXX01. The sequence goes on from DATDCH010000271.1 coordinate 16,588, forward strand.
TCGTCCGGCTCGCCGCCGAGCCCGCCGGTGCTCATGGTGCCGCCTTCGGCGATCGAGCCGTAGACAGGTCGCCTCCCCGACGAATCCATCGCGCAATCGTATCACTCGCCTGCAGTCATGCACGAGCGACGCTGTGCGGCGGGCTCGTAGTCATTGGCAATCGGTACGGCCGGCAGCGGCGCAGATCTCGGCCGGCGTTCGCACGCCTCGATAGATCCGGAGGCCATCGATCTCTCCGATGAACGGCCAGCCTCCCGTGGGACCGCCCCCAATACCGGCGCCGTCGGTGCTGGTCCCAAAGATTCCGAGCGTGCTCTGCGCCTTCGGCACCCCATTGATAAACGATTGTGAGCCGCCATTTCCAACCGTGCATGCGACGTGCGTCCAGCCGCCAAGCAAAATCGTGCCGAAGCCGGTCCGGCTGTCCTGACACTGGAGCTCGCCATGTGTGACGAGGGCCATCCAATACGAACTATCGGTCTCCCAAATCACTTTGCGGCCTCCCGACGACATCGGGTAGGAGGTCGGGCGAATCCATGCCTCCATCGTCACCGCGGCTTCGTCGAGCAGTGGAGTATCTTGGATCCTGATCCAGGCGTACATGTCGAGGCTCACGGCCATACCGAGCTTTCCCGGCACGAATGTGACGCCCAAGGCGCTCGGCGTCAGGTGACCGGTCTC
>DATDCH010000272.1:0-6790 GCA_036524455.1 Kofleriaceae bacterium
GATGTTCCGCAAGGGCCAGGACTCGCAAGCGCTGATCGATACGATCAAGAAGATCGCGGCTCAGGTCGTCGCTGCGCGCAACTCCAGCTTCGACTAGTTATTCGGGGCCGCTTGGCTGATCTGGCCGAGCGCCGAATTCGGATCGCGCTGCGCTGCGAGATCGCCGATCGTCACGATGCCGATCGGGCACTCGTTCTCGACGACCGGGATGCGCCGGATCGCGTTCTCGCTCATCAGCCGCACCGCTTCGTCGACGCCAGCCGTCGGCTCGAGCGTGACCATGTGATCGGTCGTGCAGATGTCCTTCGCGCGTAGCTGATCGAGGTCGTTGCCTTCGTCGGCCACGGCACGCACGACAATGTCGCGGTCCGTGATAATGCCGACGAGCTTGCCTTGCGCGTCCGTGACGAGCACGTCGCCGATCTTCTGATCGCGCATGAGCCGCGCGACCTCGCGAATCGACGCATCCTCGCCGACGCTGTGGACCAGCTTCGTCATTACATCCTGAATCTTCTGGGTAGCCATGAGAGAACCTCCCTCTGGTGACAATGCAAAATCGATAGCCTGATCGATGCTCGCAGCGAGCTCGACCTTCACGTGGCCGCGCAGGTGCTCGGGAACTTCCTCGCGTAGGTGCGCCTCGTTCTCCATCGGCACGATGATCGTGTGCAGACCACTGCGCCGCGCGGCGAGCACCTTCTCCTTTATCCCGCCGATCGGCAGCAGCACGCCGGAGAGCGTGATCTCGCCGGTGAGCGCGGTGTACGGCTTGACGGGCCGGTTCGTCAGGAGCGAGACCAGCGACAGCACCATCACGATGCCCGCGCTCGGCCCGTCCTTGGGAACCGCACCGGCGGGCACGTGAATGTGGATGTCGTGCTTCTGGAAGATGTTCTCAGGGATGCCGTAGCGGTCGGCGTGCGCGCGCACCCAGCTGACGGCCGTGCGCGCCGACTCCTGCATCACGTCGCCCATCTGCCCGGTCAGCGTGATGTGGCCGTGACCGTGGCCGAGGACCGAGCTCTCGATGAACAGGATCTCGCCGCCGCTAGCGGTCCACGCGAGCGCGATCGCGACGCCGGGCCGCTTCGTGCGCTCGTGGACCTGTGACTCGACGCGGTACTTCGCGGTCCCGAGCATGCCGGCGACGATGCCGCGATCGATCTCCAGGCGGCCGGTTGCGCCTTCGGCGAGCTGGCGTGCACGTTTGCGCGAGAGCGCCGCGATCAGCTGCTCGAGCTTGCGCACGCCGGCCTCGTGCGTGTAGCCGCGGATCACGTCGAGCAGCGCGTCGTCGGTGAACGAGAGGTCGGTACCGAGCACGAGCCCGTTGTCCTCGACTTGCTTCGGCACGAGGTAGCGCTTCGCGATCTGCAGTTTGTCCTCGTCGATATAGCCGGGCAGATCGATGAGCTCCATGCGATCGCGCAGCGGCTCGGGGATCGTGTCGAGCACGTTCGCAGTCGCGACGAACATCACGCGCGACAGATCGAACGGCACATCGAGGTAGTGATCGCGGAATGCGTTGTTCTGCTCCGGATCGAGGACCTCGAGCAGTGCCGCCGCCGGGTCACCGCGAAAATCGCGACTGAGCTTGTCGATCTCGTCGAGCATGAACACCGGATCGCAGCTACCGGCGCGGCGCAGACCGCGGATGATCTGGCCGGGTAGTGAGCCGATGTACGTGCGGCGATGGCCGCGAATCTCGGCTTCGTCGTTGGTGCCGCCGAGCGAGATGCGCACGAACTGGCGGTTGGTCGCGCGCGCGATCGACCTGCCGATCGATGTCTTGCCGACGCCGGGCGGTCCAACGAGGCAGATCAGCGGGCCGCGCTGCGAATGGCGCAGCCGCTGCACGGCGAGAAACTCGAGGATGCGCTCTTTGACCTTGTCGAGATCGAAGTGATCCTCGTCGAGGATCTGCTTCGCGCGTACGAGATCGATCGACGTCGCCGTGGTCTTGCTCCACGGCAGCTCCGCCATCCACTCGCAATAGTTGCGCACCATCGAGTACTCGGGCGAGCCGGCCGGCATGTCCTGCAGCCGATCGAGCTCGCGCGTTGCCTCTTTGAGCGCTTCGCTTGGCAGCAGGCCTTCCTCGATCTTCGAGCGCAGCTCGGCGATGTGATGCTCTTCGCCGCGCTCCTCGCCGAGCTCCTTGCGAATCGCCTTGAGCTGCTCGCGCAACACGATCTCCTTTTGCGAGTCGGCGATCTTCGACTGCACCTCGACGCGTAACTTCTCCCTGATCTTCAGGGCCTCGATCTCTCGCGCGATCACTTCGAGCAGCTTGTCCATCCGGCGCCGCACGTTGAGCGTCGCGAGGATGTCCTGGCGCGTCGCCGGCACAGTCTCGACGAGCGCCGAGCCGATCATGTCGGTCAGCGCGGAATCATCGCTGATCGTACGAGCGACCACGCCGAGCTCGTCGGGCAGCACCGACGACAGCCTCACCATCTCGGCAAACGCATCGAGCAAGTTCGAACGCGCCGCGATATAGATCGAATCGGAGAGCGGTCGTTCACTCGCGAGCCGCCGCACGCGCGCGCGCATGTACGGCTGGGTCTGCACGATGTCGACGATCGCGATTCGCTCGAGCCCTTCGATGATCACCATCACCGTGTCGGGGCTGGGTTGTGTGAGCTGGCGTACGACGGCTGCGGTTCCGATCGCGTACAAATCGCCGCCGCTCGGCAGTTCGGCCTCCGGGTGCGCTTGCGTCACCACCGCGACGAGGCCCTCCTCACCGGCAGCGGCGACTGCCTGGCTCGCGTTCGCCCGACTGAGCGTCATGGGCAGTGCCGCGTGCGGAAACAACACCATCGTGCGCAGCGGCAGGATGGGAAGCTCCATCAGCGGCAGCAGATCGGACGCCATAACTGGCTGATGAGCAAGGCGCGTACCTTAGGCGCGGGCGCTCGCCGAGCATCGGCGCGCTGCGACGTTCTCGGAAGCCGCTAGTTCGTGCCAAGCGTCTCGCGCGCCATATGTTCGATGCGCGCGAGTGCCGACGACAGATCGTCGATCGGGTGGGCGCGATTATCGAGGCGCAAAATGTAGCCGGGCTCGCCGCCGCGCATGCGTCCGCGCGGATCGTAGAGCAACCAATCCGTCGGCGTGCCCCACTTCGCGAGCGGCACGCACTCGTCGATGCCGGTGACGCCGTCGCTCGCGGTCGCGTCGAGGTAGCGTTGTGCCGATAGCGCCAACTGCGTCGGCTCTCGGTAATCGCCCGCGCTGAAGAAGATGTGCTCCCACAGCGTCATCCCGTTCGTGATCGTGAGTAGAGCGCGGTAGTCGTTCGGCAAGGAGATTTTTCGCATGCGTTCGGCGTCGAGGATCGCGTCCAGGCGCACGGGCGGGCGCAACTCGATCGGCTCACCGAATTCTTTGAGGGTGGAGACCAGGTGATCGAGCGCGGCACGCACGGCCGATACGTGGGGCTCGACGTTGACCGGGATCTGCGGCACTTCCGCACGTGCGAGGAGCACCGAGAGATCAGGATCGTTCGCGTACACCAGGAAGTCGGTGTCGCGACGGAACTGTGCGGGTGGGGCACCGGCCTCGAGCGCACGTTCGACGGCGCTCAGCATCGCCACCTTGTCGCGCGCAGCGGCGTACGCACCAGCGACGCTGAACAACAGATCCGAGCTCGGACTCGCGGGCACGAGCTCAACGAGTCGCTGAATCCTCTCCCGATCGATACCGATCGCGACGAGCGCGTTCCTGAGGAACTCCTGCGCGTGGTAGCCCTTGCGCCGATCGCCGAACTGACTCCAGTGGCCGAGCACGAGGTCGACGATCTCTTTGACCTCGCCGCCACCGCGATGCTCGCGCGCGATCGATAACAGCATCAGCTGTGCGGCGCCGAGCGCGATCTGCGCCTGCTGCGGCGTGGCGTGGCCCTTGATGCTGTCGAGGAACCGGCGCAGCGCGCCGATCGGATACGGGTCGTCGAGGATCTCGACCACCGGCGACGATCGCAGCGCACGCTCACGCGCCGACAGCGAGCGGCGGCCGCTCTCGTTCGACGGCTCGAAGCCGATCGGCTGCGGAATCGCATCCGACGACGTGTCCGCCATCGGCTCCATCACGCCGGAATCGGAGGCGGCCTCCATCGGGATCGACGTCTCTACGCGCGGCGCGGCCTTCTTGCGCTGCGGCTGCTTGGCGCGCGACTTCGCCTTGACCGGCGCTTTGGCTTTGCGCGTCGGCTTCGCCGGCTTGGCTTGCTTCGCCGGCTTCTTGCTCGCAGCTTTCTTCGCCGGTTTCTTCGCCGACTTCTTGGCTGCAGCCTTGGCCGGCTTCTTGGCCGTTCGCGCCATTTGCGAACAACGTATCAAAGACGACTACTTCTTGGGGCCGAACATGCCGTCTTCGTATTCGACGATCTCCCCCGACACCGCCGACGCCGCCACCGTGAGTGGTGAGGCGAGAAACAATTTGCCGGGCCCAGAGCGGCCCTTGTAGTTGCGATTGATGGCGGACACGGTGACCTGGTCGCCACGATCCGACACGCCTGGCCCACAACCGATGCACGCGCCGCAGCCGGGTTTGATCACCTCGACGCCGGTGCGCTTGAACAGATCGATGTAGCCCTGTTTCTGCGCGTACTGCTCGACTTCTTGTGAACCGAACTGGATGTAGAAGTGCACGCCGTCGGCGACGCGCTTGCCATGTGCTTCGGCGTCACGCATCACGCGCGCGTACATGTCGATGTCGTCTCGTTTGCCCGCGGTGCACGAGCCGCCGTACGCGATGTCGATCTTCTGGTGACCGATCTCGGTGACCAGCGCGCCGTTCTTCGGATCGCTCGCGATGCCGCGGTCCGGATCGCCGGGAGTTGCGACCATCGGCTTGATCGCGCCGAGATCGATCTGGTGCACACCGCCGTGGTAGTGCGCGCCCTGGTCGGGTGTGACGACCTTGCCGCGCAGCTGATCGACAGATGCGCCGGGCCGGCGTTCCGCGATCCAGCGCAGCATCGTGCCGTCGACCTCCATCACCGCGCCGCGCGCCGAGCACTCGGTCGCCATGTTCGCGAGGGTCGCGCGCTCGTCGGGCGGAAGCGCGAACAAGCCCTCGCCGCCAAACTCCATCACGCGATTGAGCGTCTGCTCGCGCTTCGCGTACGTCGCGAGGATGTGCAGCATCACGTCCTTCGCGCTCGTGCCTGAGGGCAACCGACCGGTCAGCTCGAAGCGGATCGATTCGGGCACCGCGATCGGGGTGAAGCCCCAGTAGAGCAGCGCCGCGTATTCGGTCGCACCGACGCCCCATGCGAGCGCGCCCGAAGCGCCGCCCATGCACGTATGCGAATCGGTCGCCTGCACGAAGTCGCCGGGATCGATGAACTGCTCGCGCGCCACCTGATGGCAGATGCCGGGCGATACGCCGTTGACCGCGCTGTAGTTGCGCACGCCGGTCTTCGCAGCGAACGCCTTCTGCAGCTCGCGCAGCCGCTCGATCGCGGGCGCGAACTTCGCCATCGACGGCACGCCGGTCGCGTAGATCAGGTGATCCTCGAACACGGCAAACTTCGTCGGGTTCTGCAGCTTGTAGTCGCCGTATTCGTCGGACAGGAACTTGTCGACCTGCGCGGTCGTGAACTCGTGCGAGTAACCAGCGTCGACCTTGACCAGCACCGCGTCGCCCGGCTTGACGTGCTCGCCCTGACCGGGCAGCAGCTTCGCGGCGAGAATCTTCTCGGCGATGTTCATCGCCCGCCCGACGGTGCCGGGCGCGGGCACCTCGATCTCGTGCCGGCCGAGCCGCGCGCAGAACGGCAACAGGCCGCCGCTCTCGATGATCAGGGCCGTGATTGCATCGTGGCCGCGCGTGAATTCGGAGAGCGGGATCGATTCGCCGGCTTCGAGGCGGCGGATCGTGTCGTGGTCGCCCATCAGCTGGCCGATGTTGATGTTGTTGCGCGCGTGAATCGGCGCGAAAGAGCTCGCAATCGCGAGCCGGCTGCCGCTGAACACTTCGCACTGCGCGGCTTGCTCGCGGCTCGAGCCGACGCCCTTCTGCGCGCCGGCGACGATCACCTCGAAGTTGCCGTTCGCGAGTGCTCCGGTCGGGAACAGCCGCTCGCCGGCGACGATGAGCCCGGCGTACGCATTCTTCGCGATCTCGTTCGGATCGAAATCGAAGCACACCCACGCGGGCGTCATCGCGTCGGTGTTGATGTCGTCGAGTAGCTCGCCCGGCGTCAGCTCGCTCATGCGCAGCGTGAGTGTGCCGGCGAGTTGCTGGCGGATGCGCTCGGGATCCTTCGTGAGATAGAGGACGCGCTTACCAGGAGTGAGCGCGAAACTGCGATCCGCCATCGGGCGGCACCGTACCACCTTCGAGCCTCCGCGGGAGGGGCGCGGAAAATGACGAGCTGCGCAAAACTACGTAGCCGCGGTAGAAAGCCTGTCCCTCGCGCGTCCCCGGCGCTGTCCCTTCGCGGGCCGCCCGGCGCAGCGGTATGACGGAGGTCATGACTCGCTCTCCTTATATTGGCCTGCACGTGACGGCACCCAATCGGCGGGCGACCGCGGCCGACATCGTCGCGAGCGTGCAGCGCGAGATCGAGAGCGGGGCGCTGCCGGCGGGCAGCCGGTTACCGCCGGTGCGGGCGCTCGAGAAGCAGCTCGGGCTGTCGAAGAACACGGCGCAGGCCGCGTACGATGAGCTCGTCGCGCGCGGTCTCGTCGAAGCGCGCGAGCGCGAGGGCGTGTTCGTGCTCGCCGCATCGCGCTTCGTGTCGCCGGGGACGATGATCGCGCCGCCGCTGCCGGCATTC
>DATDCH010000273.1:0-5947 GCA_036524455.1 Kofleriaceae bacterium
AGTTTTTGCGACTTGCTCGGATCGGCGGCGACGGGCTGGGCGCGGGCCTCGGGCGACGCGACCGCGAGCGCGACCCCGACCCCGGCTACAAGCCCAAGCAGGTCCATGGCTTGGTAACGGTGCAGGAGGTCTAGCCTTACACGGTCTTGCGAGAGGGGCGCGAGTCATGTAGACCACATACCCACGGCGGTCGTAGCTCAGTTGGTAGAGCGCCAGGTTGTGGTCCTGGATGTCGCGGGTTCGAGCCCCGTCGTCCGCCCCGTAGTTCGGAAGTTGCTTGCAAGTCGGGTTCGAGCCGACCGGCGACGTCCGCCCCGTAGTTTTCGCAGCTTCTCGTTCACCGGCTCACGGTGAGCTGTGTGCCGCGCGCGTCAGCCGTGCGACGAGCCCCGCACGCGAGCCAACGCCCAGCTTGCGCAGGATCGACGCGACCTGATTTGCGATCGTGCGCACCGCGACACCGCGTCCACGCGCGATCGCGGCATTCGACTTCCCTTCGAGGATCTCCGCGGCGACCGCACGTTCTGCAGCCGTCAGCGTCGCCGGCAACGCAGCGGGAACCTCGGTCGCGATCAAAGCAAACTCCTGGCCTGCCAGCGAGAAGTACGTGACCTTCGCGGCACGTCGCTTCGGCGTCGGTGATGCTTTTTGCGCCGCTGTACGCCGTGTCATGCGCCGCCGAGTGCATGGACAGCTGCAATGAGTGCGGCGCGCGACGAAGTCCCGAGCTTCGCCATCGCGGCTTCGAGGTAGACGGCGACCGACGACGTCGTGATCCCCATCTCGTACGCGATGAGCTTGTTCGAGTGCCCCAACACGACGTAGCCAAGAACCTGACGCTCGCGCCGAGTCAGGGCGTGGTGACGCGCGACGTCGGGATCATTCTTGCGAGCTACGTAGTAGCGACGTCCGTCGCTGTCCATGCGGTCGACGAGCGTCCATTGGCCTGCGACGAGCGCACGCCAGATTTCCACCGCCTCTTGATCTCGGTGGCGGTACCGTTTGGTGCGTGCGCGATCGATGGCGAGTGCGGCTCGCCGTAGCGCGTCCTGCGCGGTTCGCGATGTCGCGTCTTCGACCGCATGCGCGATCGCGCCGTTGGGCGAGACAACCGCTGCTTCACCGTTGGACGTCGACCGCCGCAGCCGAAAGCTCGCGGCGAGGTGAGCCGAAACGCGGCTCCAGGTTGCGCGGTCGCGGCGGCTGACGTCGACCTCTCGAGATTGGAGCTCGCCGATGTAGACGCCGGCGCCTGTCGGATCGAGACCGTTCGTGATCACGATGTCCCGCACGTTGTATCGACCGAAGTAATGGTGGAGCAACTGCCGCGTCTGCGCGCGGATCTCGGTCGACCCGCTGGTCGTCGCGGTTGCGAACGGCAGCCTCGCCCAGGTCTCGCGAACGTACTCTGCCGGCAAGCTCTTGACCGCACCCAGCGCCGGCTCGAGCACGCTGCTGGGTGCATCGACGGCGAGCTGATCGTCGATCGCCACCTGGCCCGTCTGGGTGATGTGGTAGCTGTAACAGATAAAGCCAAGGCCGGTTCGCCGCACCGGCATCGCCTGGGCGAGACCACGCATCCACTCCGTGGTGGTACCGCCCGTACGATACGCCGCCTCGATCGCATCAATGGCGCCGCGTCTCATAGCGAGCGGAGCATAACCGCGGACTCGGGTCGAACGTGCGAGGTGACCCAACGGAATGACTATGCTCGGTCGGTCCCCACGGGTGTTAGCGTGGCGTGGGGTTGGTGAAGCTGGTCGCGATGGCCACAATTCGTTGCCATTGCGGCCAGCGGGCGGCGTTTTTCTGACGAGCCGCCGTCGCCGATCACTTCGGCTGGATCGTGTCGCACACGAGATCGCCCGAGCGCGCGCGGACCTCGATCTTCACCTTCTGACCGTCTGCGAGCTTCTTCCAGGTCGCCTCGGGTACCGCGCACGCCTTGCCCTTGCCGAAGTCGAGCACGAGCTTCTCGGTGCGGGCGCCGGCGCGCTTCGTGCCGAGCAACGGCAGACCATCTGACGGCGGCACGCTCGCGGGCCACGTCGGCGTCATGCCGTCGCCTTTGGCGACCACTTCGTCGACCTTCTTCCAGCGGCGCACCGTGTACGTGCACCAGTCGTCCTCGACGGGCTCGCTGCGATACTTCGGCTTGCACTTGTTGAGCTGCTCGAACGTACCGTCGCCCTTGTCGACGCGCTCGATCTTGCACTCTTCACCATCGGCGACCTGCTTGCGCGACCGCTCCTTCTTCACGCAGCGCATCGCGGTCCCATCTTTCGCGGCTTCGTTCTGCCACGCCGATTCCTGGTGCTCGCCGAACTGCTCGATCGCGATCGAGCGTTCCCAGCGGTGCGCCGCGACTTCGAGCTGCGCATCGCGCGTGCGAATGAAGAAGAACCAGATCGCGACGATGATCAGCACGATGCCGGCGACGATGTACGGCCAGATCCGCCGGCGTTTCTTCGGCGGCGGCGCGGCCTGCTGTACGCGCTGCACGTGCGCGCTGCCGTCGAGCGGCGAGCCGCACTGCGTGCACGCTTTCGCCTTCGCGCCCATCGGCGCGTTGCACGCCGGGCATTGCCGATCCGCGCCCTCGTAGACGTGGCCGTCGACCTTCTTTTGATCTTCGGGTTTCGGGAAGTAGCGTTTGACCGCGCTCTGCGGCGCGCCGCACTCGGCGCAATAACGTTGGCTCTTGGCGAGCAGTCCCTTCGTATCGCAGTGGTCGCAGTCCCACAGCATTTCGAAGTGGCCCTGACTTTCGACGCGTTCGGTCCCCATGGCCCCGATAGCCTACGTCAACTCGATGCCGTCGCGCCTATTCCAGCGCGCCGGTCTCGGCCAGCTTTCCGATCTCGCGGAACTCCATGCGAATCGCACGCTCGAGGTGCGCATGCGTGAGCCCGCTTCCCTCTTCGACCGCGAGGAACGCCGCGCGCAGCGCCGCATTGCGGATGTAACCGCCCGACAGCCGGAACCGCTGGGCCAGGCTCGCGAAGTCCAAGGTCCCCGAAATCGGCACCTGCGGCGGGATCAGCGACCGCCACAGCTGCTCGCGCATTTCCTCGTCGGGGAACGGGAACGTGACGCGGTAGGTGAGCCGGCGCTTGAACGCGGAGTCGATCGAGTTGCCGAAGTTTGTCGTCAGGATCGCGATGCCCTCGAACGAGTCGAGGCGCTGCAACAGGTAGTTGACCTCCATGTTCGCGTAGCGATCGACCGACGACTTGACCTCGGTGCGCTTGGCGAACAGCGAGTCTGCCTCGTCGAACAGCAGCATCACCTGGCCCTCTTCGGCGGCGTCGAACAGCGCGCCGAGGTTCTTCTCGGTTTCGCCGATCCACTTCGAGGTGATGCGCGAGACGTCGACTCGATACAGCTCGAGGCCGAGGTCGCGCGCGATCACGCCGGCGACCATCGTCTTGCCGGTACCAGGTCCGCCCTGAAACAGCGCGGTGATGCCGCGCGCGGTCGTGAGCGAGCGCCCGAAGCCCCACTTCTCGAACACGGTCTTGCGGTGGCGAACGCGCGACGTGATCTCGAGGAGCGAGTCGCTGATGTCCTCGGGCAGGACCACGTCAGCCCAGCTCGCGAGGTGGGCGACGCGATTCGCGCTGCCGCCGATGCGATTGACGAGATGCTGGCGCACGGCATCATCGAGCTCGCGGATCCAGCCGGCCGCGTCGGCGGGGCGCTCGGGGCGTCGCGCGACTTCCGAGCACACGCGCTCGATGATGCCGGGGCCGACGCGAAACCGAGCGGCGAGGTCGCCTGGGTCGGTCAGGTCGATCCGGTGACGCTCGAGCGCCGCCTTCCACGAGATCGAGCGCTCGTGCTCGTTGCGCGCCGGGAGATCGAGTGCCAGGTAGCCCGGATCGAGCGGCGGCCGCGCCTCGAGTGGTAGCCGCAGCGCGAGCGGGCCCGGATGCCGGCGCAGCACCGCGGTGATCTGGAGCTGGAGGTCGGGATCGTCGGTGCCGACGAGCTCGAGCCCGTCGACGCACGGCACGAGCCCGCGCAGCTTCGCGCGGCGGAGCCCACCCTCGAGTACGCCGGGGATGCGCGTCGGATCGCGCGGCGCGGCGATCAGATCGATCACGCCAATCGCGCGCCCAACGCGGGCGGCGAGTGCGGCGAGCAGCGTATGCCGGCCGGCGCCGGTGCGGCCGCGCAGCACGATGCGTGCATCGTGTTCCTCACGAGGTGCGGCGAGAAACTGCACCGCATTGACGATCACGTCGCGCGGCAGGTCGAGCTCGGTGAGCTGGCGATCGGCGTGGCGCGCGACGAGCACGTCGTCGTGCTCGCCCTCGAGATCCTGATCGGCGAGGTAGCGCACGACGAGTGGCTCGACGGTCAGCGCCGCGAACGGTCGCGTCCCCGCGCCGACGTGAACCAGGCCGTGGCGGCGCAGCGGGCGATCTGCGTCGAGCTCGCGCGACACCACGCGCGGATCGTCACCGATCAAGATCGCGAGCAAGTGCTCGTCGACGAGCGGGCGCCCCGGATCGTTCGCGAGGATGCCGTACACGCGCGCGAGCTCGCCCCGCAGCCGCGGCGCCGCGATCGCGAACAACAGGATCCCGGCGAGTGGCGACAGACCGAAGTCGCGCACCAGCGCTTCGAGGGCGGTGGCGCGACCCTCGCGCGCGGCCTGCGCGGCGTCGACCTGTTGGTCCACGGCGCGTAGCCGATCGTAGGCGTCGGCGAGCTCCTGCGTGCGCAACCCGCGCGTGATGCGCAACAGGCCGCCGAGCTCCTCGGAGAACGGCGGCAGGTTTGGTGCCGCGGTGACGATGCGGCCCTCGTCCCACGCCGTCGCGATCGCGACGTTGGCGAGCGCGCCGATCAGTCGCAGGTGAAGGTCGAGGGCCTGCGTCCGCTCGTCGGGACTCGCCGACGGTGCGGCAGACTGCGGTTCCAACCGAATCAGCGGTAGGTCGGGCAGCCAGCTGTGGTCGTCGGCTGCTGGAAGCGAAGGCGCCGGCGACGACTCTGGCGCCTCCGGCGCGTCCACGGCGGCGATCGCTGGAACCGCAGCATGGCCGTTTGTGCCCTCCGAGGAAGTGTCGTCGGTGCGCGCGTCGTCCTGACTCGCCGGTCCGGCGGTCGCCAGCGCGTCGATCCCGACGAGCTCGACGGAGCCCGCAAACCCGAGCGCGACGTGCTCGAGCCCATCATCGATCGCGACTTCTTCGACGCCCGCCGGCAGCGTCAGCTCGCGGATCACGCGCCCGAACCGCAGATCGAACAGCCGCGCCTGATCGCCGGCCAGCGCGAGCGCCACGCCACGCCGCGCCGCGATCGCCACGCGCGTCACGCCGGGCATGCGCACGTGAATGTTCTGCGCGCCGTCGGAGGTCTGCGCGACCGTGATGCGTAGCCCGCCGTCGCTGCCCGCCGCGCCTCGGCGTTGCACGAGCGCGAGCAATCTCCCGTCGAGGACGAGCTGCGCGTCGATCGCCTCGGCAGCCGGATCGCCGACCTGGCGGCGCCACGCTTCGCCAAACCCGCTGCGCCAGTAACGCAGCTGCCCCGCTTCCCACAGTAGCCATCGCCCCGGCGCGATCGGCAACGCAACGCGCGCGTCTTGGTCGAGAGGCTCGGCGCGCCCCGGGCCGACCGAGATCACGAGCGGCACGGCGCCGTGCCACACGGGCAGCGTCGGGACCATGCGCGACTGAATGAACTGCCCGGGAGCGTCGATCCCAGACACCGCTTCGCTGGAAACGATCTCGCCGCTGGCGATCGCGATGCGCGTCAGCCGCTCGCGCGCCGCAACCCACAGCTCCGTGCCGACGGCGACCGCGTCGAGCGTGCCGTCGAGCGGGACGCGGAACCGCAGGCTGCCGGATGCGTCGCACACCGAAACGCCGCCCGCATCGGCGACGAGCAGATCGCCGCGCGGACCGAAGAACCGGACGACTCTGCGCTCGCTAAC
>DATDCH010000274.1:0-10582 GCA_036524455.1 Kofleriaceae bacterium
GACGTGCGACGACGGCTTTGACAACGATAACGACGGCAGCGCCGACAACAGCGATATGGGTTGCTCGGCGCCCATGGATGCGAGCGAACACTGCACGCCCGGCGTGGGGTGCCCGCAATGCGACGACGGCATCGACAACAACAGCGACATGCGCGCCGACTTCCGGCTCGACGGTACCGGCGACCTCGGCTGCACGGACAGCGCCGACAACGAAGGCGGCCAGACCGCGTGTAGCGACACGATCGACAACGACGTCGACGGCGTCATCGACGCCGCGGACCCGGGCTGCAGCAGTGTCAGCGATACGTCGGAGCGCGGCAGTGGCACGTGTGACAACGGCACCGACGACGACAACGATGGCCTCGTCGACTACCGCACCGATACGATGGGCGATCCGGGCTGCACCGGTGTCGCGGATACCTCCGAGCGCGGCAGCGCGATGTGTGACAACGGCAGCGACGATGACGGCGACGGCGCTCAGGACTTCCGGCTCGACGGCACCGGCGATCCGGGTTGCGCATCGGTCGCCGATCCGAACGAGCGCGGCACCGCAGTCTGCGACGACGGCACCGACAACGACAACGACGGCCTCGCCGACTTCACGATGGCCGCCGGTGGCGATCCGGGTTGCGCGGCGATCGTCGACGGTTCCGAGCACGGCTCTGCGGTCTGCGATGACGCGATCGACAACGACGGCGACGGCACGCTCGACTTCCAGCTCACCGGTGGCGACGCGGGATGCTCAGCGGTGCAGGACCCGTCGGAGCGCGACGCTGCGATCGCATGCGACAACGGGACCGACGACGATCTCGACGGCAAGCTGGACTACTACACCGACAACAGCGGCGACCCGGGCTGCGCGGACGCGACTGACACGAGCGAACGCTGTAGCGGTACGGGCTGCGCCGCCTGCGACAACGGCGCCGACGACGACGTCGACTCGTTCGCCGACGCGCCCGCCGATCCGCAATGCACCGGGCCTAGCGATACGAGCGAGCTCGGCGCCGCTGCGTGCGACGACGAAGTCGACAACGACGGCGACGGCCTCGCCGACGCGGCCGATCCGGGATGTTCGTCGACCACCGATTCGAGCGAGAAGGGCACGACCATTTGCGACGACGGCATGGATAACGAAGGCGACGGCGTCAGCGACTACGTCGAGGCCGGCGGCGATCCGGGCTGCTCGAGCCCGACCGATACGACCGAGACCGGCGCGATCGCGTGCGACAACGCGATGGACGACGACAACGACGGCAAGCTCGACTACCGGACCGGCACCTCGGGCGATCCGGGCTGCTCCGCGCCGAGCGACACCAACGAACGCGGTACCGGCGAGTGCGACGACGGCGCAGACAACGACGGCGATGGGCGCACGGACTTCAACCTCACCCCCTCGCTGCACGACAGCGGTTGCGCGAGCGTGCTCGATACCAGCGAGCGCGGAACGCTCGCGTGTGACGACGGCGTCGACAACGATGCCGACGGCCGCGCAGACTTCCACATGACCGCCGCGCTCAGCGACCCCGGGTGCGCGACGCCGGCCGACAACGACGAACGCGGAACGATCGCGTGCGACGACGGCAGCGACAACGACGGCGATGGCTTCGCCGACTTCTCGACGTCGGCAACGGTCTCCGACCCGGGCTGCACCGCGCCCGACGACGCGAGCGAGAACTGCTCGGGCGTCGGCTGTGCGCTGTGCGATGACGGCCTCGACAACGACAACGACACGAAGACGGACCTCGCCGACTGCGGCTGTGCATCCCCAGCCGACGCGACCGAAGCCGGTGCGTGTCAGCCTGCCTGCAACGACGGGCTCGATAACGACAACGACGGTCGCGTCGACAACATGGATCCGGGCTGCGCGAACAACCAGGACAACAACGAGCATGCCCCGATGGCGGTCTGCGACGATGGCGTCGACAACGACCGCGACGGCCTGCGCGACTTCCAGCTCACCGGCGGCGATCCGGGCTGCACGAGCGTCACCGACACCAACGAGCGCGGCTCGCTCGTGTGCGACGACGAGATCGACGCCGACGGCGATGGCCATGCAGCGTTCGCGACGCAGGGCATGTTCGACACCGGCTGCGCGAGCCCGTCCGACCCGAGCGAGCTCGGCACGATCGCGTGCGACGACGGTATCGACAACGACGGTGATGGCCTCATCGACGACCGCGTGATCAACGGCGATCCGGGCTGTGCTTCACTGACCGACGATGACGAGCACGGCAACGCGCAATGCGATGACGGGCTCGACAACGACATGGACAGCGACATCGACGGCGATGACGCCCAGTGCACGGACCCTGCCGACACGAACGAGTCGAACTGACGCGGTTGGGGCTCTAGCCAACCGAGACGTTGACCATGTTCGGCCGAGCCGGCGGCGGTTCGGGAGGAGGCGCTGCCGCGACTTGCTGCGCGCCGCCACCACCGCCCTTACCCATCATCATGACCATCATCATCATGGCCATCGGGTCCATGCTGTCTTTGGGCTTGTTCCCGAGGTCTTTGATCGCGCCCGAGATCTGCGTGAGCATTCCGGTGAGCGCCTCGTTGGCGTCGGCCTTACCGCCGATGACGGTGCCGAGTACATCGTTCGAGATGGTTGTGAACATCTGGTTCACGCCCACGACGATTGCCAGTAGTAGCCACCACGACCGCCGCCGACGACAACCGTCTGTTGACGCTGCTGGCGCATCGCGAGTGCGAGGCCCATGAACATGAACGTGTTGTTGTTCTGGTTGCCGCTGTTCTTGCCGATGTCGCTGATCTGGCCCTGGATGCCCTGCAGCGCCGCCAGCACCTTGTCGCTGGAACCGTTGCTGCTGCCGGTGCTACCGGTGGTGACGGACGGCTTGGAACCGGTACCGCCCGTCACGCCTTCGAGGGCTTCCATTGCAATCGTGGTCATTCGAGTCATGGGGGATGCACTCCTTGAATTGGTGAGCCGAACAAGAGCAGACCTCGTGCCACGCGGATCTCCGCGAGACTTCGAGGCTTCACTCTCGGGGCATCGCCAACTCGCCGCGACGAAGCGCCTACCAGACGCAACGGCCCCCCGGGATGCAAGTGACCGTTTTCGACGTCCTGGGCCGTGGCACGCGCGGTGCTCTGCGAGCCTGGCAATGACTCGACAAGCCCTAATCGAGCTGCTTGAAAGCAGCGATGGCCACGTCACCCGTGCAGCCACCGCTGCGGGCATCGAGCGGCAGAGCATGCACCGCCTTATCAAGAAGCATGGCATCGAGCCGCGCGAGTATCGGCCTCGTGGTGGGCGCGGTCTCGTCGCGCGCTCCGCGCTGATGCAGCTCAAGTCAGAGCGCCGGGCGATCACGCGTGCCGCTGTGCAGTTTCACATCGTCGATTAGCTGGCGTGTTGTGCGCCGGCGATTGGCGCGATTTACACCTTGAGCGAGCACGCGCCCCGCGTTATCGCCGCCGCATGACGCAGACGCGGCTCTGGATGATCGCAGTGGGCATGAGCGCGGCGTGCAGCAGCCGAGCTCCGAACGCGGAGCCACCGCCGCCTTCACCGACCGCGCGCGGGTCATCACTGATGATCGACGGCTGCGATCGACCGTCGAGTCTTTTTCTCGACGTCCCGGAAGTGCTCGCCGACGCCAAGCATCCATGCCACGCGTGGGTGGAGGCGGTGCACCGCCGCGTGTTCCGGCAGACGCTCGATAGCGCAGTGCTGTGGTCGCGCCGCACGAAGCACGAGACCGGTGTGCTGGTCACTGCGATGCACACGCTCGGCGGTGGTTGGTTCGGTCCGGGCGGCGAACCGATCAAACAAGAGCTGTTCGATCCGACCACGCAAGATGAGGGCGTGCCGCGGTTGTTCGCGCCCGACGCGAAGGGATCGTTCGCGAGCGCGGCGAGCGCACTGTGGCCGCTCTACGTGCCGGCGGTGCCGGGCGACGAGACGCGCGGCAAGCTCGAAGACATCCTGCCGCGCCACGATTTCGTGCTCGCCGCCGTCGACGGCCAGACATTCACCACGCCACACCCTGGTCTCGCGCCGGCCGCCGGCAAGATCCAGACGCGCAAGCTCGAGCTCGACGATGCAAACCGTGCGACGACGGCGACGCCTACGTTCGCCGCCGCGAAGGCCGGCGATGTGGTGATGCTCGTCGGCGTGCCGAAAGGGCACGTCGTTGCATTTGCCTCGGTCGCACGCGTACTCGACGCCCGCGAGGTAGCCGCCGCGCAGGATTTCCTGCGCAAAGCGAACGACGAGGAAGGCAGCATCGCGTACGACCCCGAGGCCGAGCTGTTCCTCGAAGGGCACGGCGTCGGCGGCATGAGCGGCGGTGGCGCCTTCGATCGCGAAGGCAATCTCGTCGGTGTGATCGTGCGCGGCTCGATCGAGAAGGGCCCGAACGGCGTGCCTTACACGCGCGTCGTGCGCATGCCGTTCATCGTCGCCCAGGTGCGCGCTGCGGTCGCCGCACTTCCGGCGCCGAAGCGAGCCGCCATCGAGCTGTGGCTCGGCGATCTCGAGTAGCTCAGAACAGATTCAGGTACGACTCGTTGAACAGCTTTGCGTTCGGGTCCTGGCCGAGCACCTGGACCACGGTGTCGCAAACCGTCGCGCCGAGCAGGCCCGGCGGAATCAATCGTTCGGGACACAGATTCGCGAGCGTATCGTCGAGCAGCCAGCGCGCGTGGCTCAGGCACACGGCACCGTCGGTGTTCCAGCCCGCCTCGAACAACATGCCGAGCGGCGGCAACAGGCCGTGGCGCTGGATCGGTCCCGGATACGAGAGCCGGTCCCACACATTGATCCACGTGCCGTCTTCGGTGTGTGGCACACCGTCGCCGCAATAATCGGCGCGCGCCATGCGCGTGCAGGACTGGTGCATGTCGGCCATGTTCGCGCCGTAGCCAGTGAGCCACGGGCGATAGCCCCAGCGATAGCACTTCGCGATCACACCGGTCGTGCACGCGAACGTGAACAGCGTCGACGACTCGACGCGAGCGCCGAGCGTGTTCCAGGTTGCAGCGAGCGGAATCGCGACGCGACGGCCATCGGAATCGGCATCGCACGCCGGTACCCACGCATTGGTGTCCGCGCGGTACTGCTCGAGCGTATAGAGGAAGGTGTTGCCGCTGCCCGTCGGATCGTACGACCCACTCTCGGTCTCGATCGCGGTGATTCGATACTCCGCCTCGGTGAGCACCGGAGGATTAGCGGTGCTGGCGACACTCGCGAAGAACCGTGCGCCGACGAGCGCCGTGCCGCGCAGCGTGTGACCGCCGCGTTCGGCGATCACCTCGCCTTTGACGACGCGCACGTCGTCTAGGTTGTGGTTCGTGATCGTCGCGCCATCGAACATGAACCCCTGCATGTTCATGCCCTGCATGTTCATGCCCTGCATATTCATGCCCTGCATGTTCATGCCCTGCATGTTCATGCCGTGCTGCTCGACCGTGGACGTCGCTGGCTCTGGTTCTTCCAGCAAGCACGCGCCGAGGCCCAACGCGACCAGCAACCAGGCTCCCTCTTTCATGATCAGCATCATCACCTCGTTGCCTTGTCGTTGTCGGGTACGGGTGGGTTCGCGCAGATGCGTGCCCCCATCCAAAGGTGTCGCTGGGTCGGCTCGCCCGGCTCGCGGTTTGCGGCGCGGGCGCTCAGTGCCGGCGTGTAATAACCACCACCACGGGCGATTGGCGCGTCCGGAGTCTCGACCGAGCGCGTCCACTCCCAGACGTTGCCCGCCATGTCGTCGGCTCCGTTAGGGCTGCGTGAGGCTGGGTGAGAACCGACCTCGTCAGGCCCGAACGCGTGCGGCTGCCGGCCGTAGGTGATGTCGATATTCGCGTCGTCGCCGGTGAGCGATTCGCCGGTCGGCCAGGTCCGGCCATCGGCGCCACGAGCCGCGCGCTCCCATTCGTGCTCGTCACACAAGCGTGCGCCCGACACGCGCTTCGTGCGATCGAGCCATGCGGCGTACGCGAGCGCGTCTTCGTAGGAAATCGCCGAGACCGGAAACTTCAGCCAGTCCTGTTCCACGCGCTGCTTGCGGTCTTCGTAGCGAATCGGTTGGCCGAGGTCGGCGACGTACGTCTTCGTTCCGCGCAGGTACGTGTAGCGCCACTGCTTCGGTCCGAGCTCGGTGAGCGTGAGTGTGGATTGCGGAATCTGCGAGCTCGGGATGCGTTGCTTGCGCTCGTCGGGCGACAGCTCGTCGAGAAACTCGATCCATTCGCCGAACGTGACCTCGAAGCGCGAGATCAGATATGCCGGCGTCGTCCTCTCGTGGAGAGGTGGCGAGTTGAGGAAGCCGGTGCGCAGCGCCGTGCTGTCGGCGCTGCCGAACAAGAACCGCCCGGCGGGCACATAGATGAAGTTCTTCGGTACCGCAGCAGCCGGCGGCAGCGCGACCGCGAGCTTCAGCTGCTCGCCGTGCGCCACGAGGACCGGCAACCGTGCGGCGGCACGTCCCGGCGCCTCGATCGCGAGCACGAAGTGGCCCGGCGTCGTCGCGAACGAAAGCGGCACGGGTTCGCGCTTGCCGTCGCGCTCGCGCCAGACCTGCGCGCCCGGCGGCACGTCGAGCGTGATCTGCGCCGGCGTTGCGAGCGCTGCGCGGCGGTGACCGTCGTCGTAGGCAGCGAGGCGGCCCTCCAGCTCTTCGGCGAGATCGGCGGAGCGATCGCGGCGCGCGCGCAACAGGCGCTCGAACAACAGATCGGCGTGCTGCTCGCGCAAGGTCGTCCGCGCCGGGTCGAGTGCGAGCGCGCTCTCGAATCCGCGCGATGCCGCACGATACTGCGCCGCTTCCTGGAGGCCGAGCTGCTCGGCCTCGGTCCATGCGTCCTCGCCGTCTCCCCACTGGCGCGCGTTGAACAGCGCGAACGCGCGCGTCCGCGCCGCATCGCGATCGCGCGCGAGCTCGCGTGCCGCGGTGATCGACTTGGTGGTCGCACCGAGTTGCTCGCCGATCACTGCCTCGACCTGACGGCGCGCCCGGGCGCGGAGCACGAGGCTCGTCGCGATCGCGCCACCGACGAGCAGCGCTGCACTCGCGCCGACGACGACACGCGTGCGCAAGATGCGGCGACGCGCCGCCGCGATGAACGCCTTCTCGCGCGGTCCAAGCGTGTCGACCTCGAGCAGCTTGGTCTCGGCCAGCTTGCGCCGGCGCCACAGTAGATCGTCATCGTGCGCGGCGCGTTCCCAGTCGATCGCCGCCTGCTCGAGCCGGCGTTGCACGACGTGCTCGGCCGCGGTCTCGTCGAGCCAGCCCTGCAGCGTCGACCAGGTAGACAGCAGCGCTTCGTGTGCGATCTCGTACGCGCCATCCTGGGCGTCGTTCGCGACGACGATGCGGCCGCGCACGAGCACCTCGAGTGCGGCGCGCTTGCTGCCGTCGACGAACAGCTCGCCCTCGCTGCGCCGCGCACGTGTGCGCTCCGCAGTCACGAGCCGCAAGAGCAGTTGGCGCGCGGCATTGCGTCCCGTCTCGTCGAGACCGGCGAGGATGCGATCGGCGTGACGGCTCAGCGCACCGCCGACGCCGCCGAGCGCAGCAAGCGCGTCAGCGCGGATCAGCTTTGCGTCGACATCGCGCGCGTCCCACAGCTCGGCGAGTGTGAACTGGAGCAGCGGCAGGCCACCCGGCGCGCTCTCGGTCTGCTCGACAAGCGTGGAGACGAGCGCGTCGGATTCGAATCGCACGCCCTTCGCTGCGGCGGGGCGTACGATCGCTTCGCGGATCCGTTCACCGGCGAGCGGCCGCAAGAAGTACAGGCCGCGCGCCATCTCGTCGCCGAGCCCGGGCAACATCGCGAGCCGGGACAAGAAGTCCGAGCGCGCGGTCGCGAGCACCCGCACCGAGGGCGTGCGTGGTGCCAGCGCGGCAAGCGCCGCCGCAAACGCGCGAGCATCGGCCGGATCGGAGAGCGTGAGTAGCTCCTCGAGCTGATCGACGAACACGACCAGCTTGCGCGCGCTGTCGTCGGCGAGCGTCTGGCGGATCCGGCGAGCTGCTTCATCGGGCGCTTCGCGCAGCTGCTTCTCGAGCGCATCTTCGGCGACGCCCGCCCACGGCGCGAGCACAGCGGCGAGCGCACGCAGCGGCCGGCGTCCCGGAAGCGCGTCGACGCACGACCAGCCGTCGTGCTCGGCGAGCCACGGCAGCACGCCCGCGCGACACAGCGACGACTTGCCGGTGCCCGAGTCGCCGCCGACGATCACGAGCGAATCGGTGCGCACGCGATCGACAAGCTCGCGAATCTCGCCGCGCCTACCGAAGAACAACGAGCACTGCGCCGAATCGAACGCCGCGAGGCCGCGATACGGGTTCCCGTCGGGAACGCTCGCGGTGCGGCTCGGGCTCGACATCTCCTCGAGCGCGACGAGCAACGCGTCGGCCGACGCAAAGCGCCCGCTCGGCTCGCGATCGACAAGCCGATCGACGATCGCGGCGAACGCCGGATCGAGATCCGGCACGACACTGCCGAGGCTCGGCACGTCGCGGTTCTGCACGACATCGGCGAGCTCGGCCATCGCGACACCGCGATGGGGAGCGACGCCGGCGAGTAGCTCGTAGAGCAGGATGCCGAGCGAGTACAGATCCGAGCGTCGTGTCGCCGACTCGCCACGCCATACTTCGGGCGCGGCATAGAGCGGCGTGCCCTCGACACCCGGCACCGGCGAGCCGCGGCTGAACGTCAGGTCCTCGCGCTTGTGCGATGACGCGGTGGCATCGATCGCCGCGAGATGATCGTTGCTACCGCGGGCGGTGGGCTCGCGCTCGCTCGGCGGCGCCGGGATCGCGTCGACATGGCCATCGACCATCGTGGCGAGGCCGAAGTCGAGCAGCTTCGCGTGACCATCATCCGTGATCATCGCGTTCGCGGGTTTGACGTCGCGATGCAGCACGCCGCAGCGATGCGCGGCTGCGAGACCACGCGCCAGATCGATCGCGAGTGCGAGCACCTGCTTCCAAGGCACCGGGCGTTGCAACTGATCGAGCGGCCGACCGCGTACGTATTCGGAGACCAGATACGGACGCCCAGCGACTTCCGCGACGCGATAGATCGCGACCACGTTCGGATGCTGCAAGCGCGCGATCGCCCGCGCCTCGCTGAAGAATCGTTCGCGTGCAGCGCCATCGGTGGCCGCGCGCGGGAACTTCACCGCGACAGGACGATCGAGCAGCGAATCGTGCGCGAGGTACACCTGACCCATCGCACCGCGCCCGAGCGGCTGCACGAGGCGGTACTCCTCGAATGCGTCGGGCGGACTCCATTCGGGCTCGGACATAGAGCTTGTCGAGCATACGCGAGGCGGCCGAAATCCAGTGCAACGCCTGCTGGTTGGGATCAGTGAACTTCGTGCGGTTTCGCCACACTGTGACAGCAATGTCGGTCTCACACAGATGAACCCGATCTGGTCGCGCGCAACACCGCGACTCGCCTGCATCGCCCGCGGCACCCTCGCTGCACCACGGCTCGCGGTGCGCGTGCTCGCGATCGCCCTCGCCGTCCTCACCGGCTGCACCGACGACCGGGCGTGGTGGTACCCGGTCTACCCACTACCCGACGAGACCGCGATTGCCCCCGGCCGCCCGTTCGCGATCGCTGCGTTCGGCATGTATCCCGACTCACCGTGCGACGAACCCGAACGGCTGCCGTCCGCGACCGTCATCGATCTCGATCGGCGGACCTCGATCGCAGTCAACACGAAGTGCGCGCCTGGATATCTGTACATGCAGCCGGCAGAGCCGCTGTTCGGCGACACCAACTATC
The DNA here is from genome assembly GCA_036524455.1 of Kofleriaceae bacterium. Classification (GTDB taxonomy): domain Bacteria; phylum Myxococcota_A; class Polyangia; order Haliangiales; family Haliangiaceae; genus JABFXX01. Next base: position 9,769 of record DATDCH010000274.1, read on the forward strand.
GGCTCCAGCTCTCACTCGATCCCGAAGATCTCTGGAAGCATCCGATCTACAGCGCGACCGCCCGCGTCGATGACACGCGCGTGACGGCCGCGTTCTCGACCGCAAGCCGCCCAGCTGCGATCAGCGCGCACTGGTCGGGGTGGGACACCGACGCCGACGGCACGAAAACGTACACCGCGTACGTGATGTTCTCGCAAGCACTCTCGAACGAGCTGCACGTCGAGCTCGAGACCGACGGCCAGTGGCAAGCGGTGGGTTGGTTCTACGAGAAGCAGTGGTTTGCGAACTGCGACCGACTGAATACGTGGTGCCGCCACGATGACTGGGGCCGCCAACACATCGTGCGCGCGTACACGCCGCGCCATGGCCGGTTGCGCGTCAGCGGAGTTGCCGCGGACGGCACGCGCTTCGGGCCGCAGCTCGTCGACCCCGTCGACTGATCGCGAGCAGCACGAACACAAGGCCCGCGATCCCGCCCTGCCCGCTCGTCGAGCAGCCCGAGCTCGCACCATCGCCATCGCCGTCGCCATCGCCATCGCTACCGGTGCCGTCGCGTGGATGCACGGCGATCGACAGCGTGTGCTTCGGGCCGAACCACGTCACGCCTTCCTGCACGAGCTGAAACGTTTCGTCGTACGTCGTCGACGCCTCGACCTCGGGCGCGACCATCGTCCACGTGAAGCGCCCGACCGCGTTCGGCGCGATCGCTTCGGCGGCGCCGGCCGGTCGATTCGTCGCGAGCCAGCTCGCACTGTAGAACGCCGACTCGCGATCTTGCGGATCCTGGGTGCCAACGCGCGTGCCGGCGGTGTCC
>DATDCH010000275.1:0-6430 GCA_036524455.1 Kofleriaceae bacterium
AGCGTCGAACGGATGAACGAGCGCCGCGCAGATGTACGCCACTCTCGTCAAGCGCCGGAAACGGCCGGAATGATCCTTCGAAGCGTGTGCGCCTTGATAAGCTCGTCTGATGGGGGCAGAGCCGGGGGACCAGCCCGCCGATGAAGTTGCGCGTTCGAGCGTTCGCCCGGCCGGGACCGCGTCGGATCCCACGCCGGCGACCGCGATGATTTCCGATCCGGGTTCGCCCTCGCCCGCCGACGTGACGGTAACGGTGGCACCCGCGCCGCCTGCGACCGTCACCGTGCTCGCAGTCGGCGCTCGCGTCGGTCGCTTCTCGATCCTTGGCAAGCTCGGCGCGGGCGGCATGGGCATCGTCTACGCCGCCTACGATCCCGAGCTCGATCGGCGCATCGCGATCAAGCTCCTGCGTCACGGCGGCGGCGCATCGCGCGAGGCGAGCCTCCGGCTGATGCGCGAGGCACAGGCGATGGCACGGCTGTCACATCCCAACGTCGTGTCGGTGTACGACGTCGGCGAGCTCGACAGCCGCACCATGTTCATCGCCATGGAATTGGTCGATGGCTTGACCCTCGACGAGTGGCTCGCTGCCGAGCCGCGCACCTGGCGGCAGATCCGCGACGTGTTGCTGCACGCGGGCCGCGGGCTCGCCGCTGCTCATCAGTCCGGGCTCGTCCATCGCGACTTCAAGCCCGCTAACGTGCTCGTCGGCGCCGACGGACGCGCGCGCGTCACCGACTTTGGCATCGCGCGCCTCGACGACGGTGACCCGGGATCGATCGCGAATGCCTCCGACGATACACATCCGTCGGGTGTCACCCCGCTCGCGATCGAGCTGACGCGTACCGGCGCAGCGGTCGGCACGCCGGCGTACATGGCGCCCGAGCAGCATCGAGGGCAAGTCGTCGACGCGCGCGCAGATCAATTCGCGTTCGCCGTCACCGCTTGGCAGGCTGTCTATGGAGAGCGACCGTTTGAGGGATCGGGAACGGAGCTACTGCGCGCAATCGAGCAAGGCGCGGTGCGGCCGCCGGTCGAGGGTCGTGGAGCACCGCCGTGGATCGTGCCCGTGCTGCGGCGAGCTCTCGTCGATGCGCCGGGCGATCGTTGGCCGAAACTCGACGCGATGCTCGAGCGCCTTGCCGAGGACCCGGCCCTGCGGCGCCGGCAGCGCATCGCGCTCGCCGCAGCGCTGGTGATCGTCGCGTTGCTCGCATTCGGCGCCAGCTACCTCGCGTCCAATCGCGAGCGCGACGTGTGCGATGTCGACGATCAAGAGCTTGCCGACACCTGGAATCCAGAGGCCCGCTCGGCGATCCAGACCGCATTTCAAGCCACCGCATCACCGCTCGCCGCCGATCACGTCGCGCGCGTGTCGCGTCACCTCGATCGCTGGAGCCAGGCATGGAAACGAGGCCGGCGCGACGCCTGCGAGAGCCACGTCTCGCACGCGCAGTCCGATGATCTCTACGATCGACGGGTCGCTTGTCTGTTGCGGCAGCGCAGCCGCGTTCATGCGTTCGTCGAGCTGCTGCGCAAACCCGACGCCGCGCTCGTGCGCGAGTCGGTCATGGCGGCTGCATCGTTGCCGCTCCCCGAGGACTGTGCCGATGTCGACGCGTTGCTCGCGGAGCGCGCGCTCCCCGCCGATCCGATGATCCGCGCGACGGTCGTTGGGTTTCGTGCCGACCTCGAGCGCGCCAACGTGGTGCGAACGGTCGGCCGCTACCGAGAGGCGTTCGAGCTGGTGACGAACATCTCGCAACGCGCGAAGACCGTGAACTATCCCCCGATCGAGGCAGAGCTCGCGTTTGCCCTCGCCCATCTGCAAGGCGACCTGATCGACAAAGATACCGAGGCGTCGTTGCGCAAGGCCGCTGACGCAGCCGCGCGCGCGCGCGACTCGACGCTCTACGCCCGCGTGTGGATCCAGTTGGTGTGGGAGGTCGGCTTCCGGCGCGCTCGCTTCGACGATGCCGCGCCGCTCCGCACGCTCGCCTGGCAGGCCGTGCGACTCGCCGGATCCACGCCCGGTCTCGTCGCGGTGCTGAGCTCAAACGAGGCGGCCGTCGACTTCACGCACGGCGATGTCGCGGCGGCTAGGACCGCACTCGACCGGGCGATCGCGATCATCGAGACCAAGCACGGTCCGCGAAGTATTCATCTCGCAGGCCCTCTCAACCTACTTGCGCTGACGGTCGAGGGCGAACAGCCAGCGAAGGCGGCCGCGATCTACAAACGCGCGCTCGCGATCATCGAGGAGACGGTTAGCCCGAACCATCCGCGCTGCGGCGCGATCCTCGGCAATCTCGCCGGGATCGAATTCGGTGAGGGACGGTTCCAGGAATCGATCGCTCTCAACAAGCGCGCGATCGCGGTCACCGAGGCGGGGTTCGGCGCCGACTCGCCCGAGCTCGGCCAGAGCCTGAACGGGCTCGCGCAGCCGCTGTGGGCGCTCGGCCGCTTCGACGAGGCGTTCGAGCTGATCGACCGCGCTCGTGTGTTGTGGGAGAAGAAGCTCGGCAACGAGCATCCCTACATCGCGATCGCGCTCGCCAACCTCGGTGGGTTGCGCCGCGAACAGAAGCGATGCACTGAAGCGCTGCCATACCTGGAGCAGGCACGCGTGATCCAGAACAAGAAGCTGCCTGCCGATCATCCGATACGGGTACTGCCGTTGACGTTTCTCGGTGGATGCCTCGTCGACCTCGGCAAGCTCGCAGAAGCGAAGCCCGTGCTCGACGAGGCGCTCCGCATCGCGGAGGCGAAGGGAACCGAGGTCGGGCAAGCCGGCGTCAGGTTCGAGCTCGCGCGTCTACTGTGGGAGACCAATGCCGACCGCCGCCGCGCCGTGACGATGGCCGAGCAGGCGCGCACGGTGATTGCCGCCGACAAGGGCGATCAGATGCAGGAGGCAGCCGGTGTGAGGAGCGGTTCGCAACAGATCACCGAGTGGCTCGCCGGCAAGACCGCGCCATAGGTGTGGGTGCTTCCGGCTCGCGCGAGGTGATACGATGGGTCGTTGTCCGCCGGGGGCCCTCGGAACAGCGAAAACACCACCCTGCAAGGCGTGGCCGAGACCCGAGCGACCGGCTACTCGTTGCTCATCGTCGGTGACGACGGGGCAGCACGACACGTCGCCCTCGAGGCAGGCGCGATCACGATCGGACGCGGCGAGGATTGCGAGGTCCGGCTCGATGATCCGAGCGTGTCGCGCCGCCACGCGACGCTCACCGTCGGCGCCACGCTGCAGATCACAGATCTCGGCAGCCGCAACGGAGTACGAGTGCGCGGCGCCGCGTTGCAGGCGGGCGCATCCGTCGACATCGCGATCGACGAAGTGATCGCGGTTGGCAACTATTCGCTGATCGTGCAGCGGCGTGCAGCGTCGTCGCGCGCGCATCGCCTGTGGAACCACGACTACTTCGAGGTCCGTTTGGAGGACGAGTGCGCGCGAGCCGAGCGGTTCGGTTGGAGCTTCGCGCTCGTGCATGTCGTCGTCGACGGCGAGCGCTCGACCGCTGCCACGCGCTCGATCGTTGCGACCGCGGTGCGCTCGGTGGACGTCGTCGGCGCCTGGGGTCCCGGCGAGTATCAGATCCTGCTGCCGGAGGTCGGCGTTCCAGAGGCCGAACAGATCCTCGAGCGGATTCGCGTCGCGCTCGCGCCGCAAAGTACTCGCGTGCGCGGCGCCGTCGTCGCCTACCCGCGTGACGGCCGCGATTCCGGAACGCTGGCGGCGGCAGCGCGCGCGACCGCTCGCGGCGAAACGACCGACGATCCGTCATCACCGCTCGTCGTCGACGAGCGCATGCGCAACCTGCATCAGCTCGCCGTCCGCATCGCGATCAGCGATCTGTGCGTGCTACTCCTCGGCGAGAGCGGCACCGGTAAGGAAGTGCTTGCCGAGGTGATCCATCGCGCGTCACCGCGTGCGAGTCGCCCGCTGATTCGCCTCAACTGCGCAGCACTCCCCGAGGCACTGCTCGAAACCGAGTTGTTCGGTCACGAGAAGGGAGCGTTTACCGGCGCGACCACGACCAAGCTCGGCATCCTCGAGAGTGCGGATGGCGGCACCGTGCTACTCGACGAGGTTGGCGAGCTGCCGCCGGCGATCCAAGCAAAGCTGTTGCGCGTGCTCGAGGCGGACGAGGTACAGCGCGTTGGTGCGATCAAGCCCCGCGCGATCGACGTTCGCTTCCTCGCCGCGACGAATCGCGACCTCGACGCCGAGATCGCGCGCGGCCGATTTCGCGCCGACCTCTACTTCCGACTCAACGGCGTATCGATCGTGATTCCCGCTCTGCGCGACCGCGTCGCGGAGATCGAGCCGCTCGCTCGTCGGTTCATCGCCGCCGCCGCCGCGCGCACGCAGCAAGCAGAGCCAACGCTCGATCCGGAAGCGCTCGCGCTCTTGCGTGCCTACGACTGGCCCGGAAACATCCGCGAGCTCAAGAACGCGATCGAGCGCGCTGTGCTACTCCAGACCGAGGGGGTCATCGAGCCCTCGCATCTGCCCGTCGACAAGATCCGTGCGAGCGTGCGACCGCCGGAGCCAGCGCCCCCAGCACCCCCGAGCGAACCCGACGACATGACCGCGCGCATTCGCGCCGCACTCGAGCTGTGTGGTGGCAATCAGACCAAGGCCGCGCAGGAGCTCGGCATCTCCCGGCGCACGCTGGTCAATCGTCTCAACGCGCTCGGCCTCCCACGCCCGAAGAAGAAGAGCCGATAAACAAACGGCGGCTGACGGCATGCGAGACTAGAACGATGAGGCTCCCGGCGATCGCCGCCGTCGTGCTCGCATCGTGTATCCAGTCCGCGTCCGTGCCATGCGGAAGTCGCGTCTGTCCGAGCTCGTCGACTTGCGTCGACGACGAGCTGTGCGCGAGCGCGGATCAACTCGATGCGTGTGAGGGCGTTGCCGACGGCGGCGCGTGCACGTTCGGCGGCGCGGTTGGATTCTGCGACCGCGGAGTCTGCCTGCCTGCCGCGTGTGGAAACAACGTCGTCGACATCGACGAGCTGTGCGACGACGGTAACCAGACCAGCGGCGATGGTTGTCGCGCGGACTGCAGGAAAGTCGAGGACTGCGGCGATGCGATCCTCGACGACGGCGAAGGCTGCGACGACGGCAATGCCAATCCCGCCGATGGCTGCGATGCATGCGTGCCGACCCAGTGGCGCGCAACCGCGCTGCTCGACGACGCACAGGCGACCGAGGTCGCACTGAGCGCCCCATTTGCCGTCGCGTACGATCACGCGGGCAACGTCTACTTTGCGGATTCCGGAACCTTTCGAATCCGGCGCATCGACGCGACGGGCGTGATCTCCACGATCGCGGGTACCGGCTCGCCGGGATCGAGCGTCGACGGTATCCCCGCGACCAGCGCCGCGCTCGGTACCATCTGGTCGATCGCGGTCGATGGCCTTCGCAACGTGTACATCACCGACGGCAACCGCATTCGGCGCATCAGCGCGAACGGCTTCATCACGACCGTCGCGGGCAACGGCGTCTTCGGTTCGAGTGGCGACGGTGGTCCGGCTGTGGTTGCCGCGCTCGCCAACCCGAGCGGCGTTGCCGTCGACGGCCTCGGCAACATTTACATCGCCGATCAGGTCAACAACAAGATCCGGCGCGTCGACGTCGCGACCGGCACGATAACCACGATCGCAGGTACCGGCGCCGCAGGCGGATCCGGAGACGGCGGCCTCGCGGTCAACGCGACGCTGTATTTTCCGACCGGCATCGCGGTCGACGCGATGGGAACCATCTACTTCGCCGACACGCAGAACCACCGCATTCGAAAGATCGCGACGACCGGCATCATCACGAACGTTGCGGGCACCGGCACGTCCGGCTTCTCGGGCGACAACGGCTCGGCGACGTCCGCACAACTGAGCGTTCCCGCCGGGATCGCGGTCGACGACCTCGGCAACGTGTTCATCGCCGATAACGGCAACCAACGCGTGCGGCGAGTGAACGCGAGCGGCGTCATCACGAGCGCTGCCGGCAGCGGCGATCTGCTGCCGGAGGTCGCAGGCGACGGTGGTCCGGCGACCGCCGCTCGGCTCGCGTATCCACGCGGTGTCGCGAGCGACAAGGCCGGCTCTCTCGTGATCGCGGACTCGGGCAGCAACCGGATCCGTAGCATTGACCCGGCGGGCATCATCGAGACGATCGCGGGCGGCTCGGCGGCGATCGGTGATCGCCACGATGCCAGGAGTGCGGCGCTGGTAAGCGCCACCGATATCGCATTCGACTCGGTCGGCAACGCGTACATTGCCGACGCGAATGACAACCGCGTTCGCCGAATCGATCTGTCGGGCGTGATCACGACATTCGCCGGCGATGGCACGCTGGCCTTTGGTGGTGACGGCGGTCCCGCGAGCCAAGCCAAGCTCGCCACGCCGCGCGCACTCGCGTTCG
>DATDCH010000276.1:0-5294 GCA_036524455.1 Kofleriaceae bacterium
TCGACCACGGGTGCAAGCGACCGCGTCGCGCGGAACGTCGTCGTGTCGACGAGCGTCACCACGGCGGCGAGTCGCACGCGTTCGCTGATCGGCTCGCGCGTCGCGGCCCACGCGATCGGAAGCGGCTCCGCCACACCGGTGGTCTCGAGCACGATCGCTTCGAGATCGGGATTGGCGTCGCACAGCTCGAGCAGCGTGCGATCGAGATCGTCGCCCATCACGCAGCACACGCATCCGCCGGGCAACGTGATCTGACGGGTCTCGCCGCCCTGCAGCAGCGCGCCGTCGATGTCGACCGCACCGAGCTCGTTGACGATGATGCCGAGCTTGCCGGTGGCCTGCCGTTCCGCCCGCCGCGCGAGCAGCCGGTTCACGAGCGTGGTCTTCCCGCTACCGAGAAATCCAGTCAGGATGACGAGCGGCACACGCACGCCTGCAGCATAGCCGCGATCTCCAAACTTCCGGACAAACGATCACGTGCTCAGGCGGCGGGCTGCTCGACGACCACGACCTTGCGCTTGCCGGCCGCGGACAGCGGAATGTCGTCGACGTACTCGACCGAGAACCGCGTCGCCGGCAGGTACTTGTTCGCGAACGCGTGGATCGCGCGCGACGCTTTCTGTGGCAACCGCTCGGTGCCGTTCGGCACGACCTTCATCACCACGCTGCCGTCGCGCTTCTGGATCACCTGGAACTTGTGCGCCACGTGGTCGAGGACGCCGAACAGGATGTTGAACACCAGGCCGCCGACCGGATTGCCGTGGCCATCGCGCAAGGTCTCGGTGACGCGGCCTTCGATCGGGCCGATGCGCTCGAGGTTCCGCCCGCACGGGCAGGCCTCGTCGTGATCGTGCGCGGTCGCGAGATCGCCGGTGATGTAGCGGATCATCGGGCACGCGAGGTTGTGCAGATCGGTGATCGCGACCTCGCCGACCTCGCCTGGACGCGCCGCACGCGCGGTGCCGTCGGGCTCGCGCACGAGGATCTCCACGATCATGGTCTCCATCGAGACGTGCAGCCCGGTGTGAGCCTCGCACTCGGATCCGATCAGCATCACCTCGCGGCAGCCGTAGGTCTCGAATGCCGGCCCGAACGCTTCCTCGATCAACGCGCGATCGTGCGGCCACAGGCGCTCGGCACCACACAGCACCGGGATGTTGCCCCACGTGCGGAGCTTGTTGTCGATCACGAACTGGGCGAGCGCCGCGGCGCCCGACGAGTACGCGCACATCACCTGCGGGTCGAAGCGCCGCACTTCCTCGACCGCCGCGTGCATCGCCTCTTCACTGCGCGGCGTGCAGTCGACGTAGCGATCGCGCTTCAAGAATCGATCGAGCTCGATCTTGGTGCGCTTGATCCAGCTGTCGTTCGGCGGCCCGAAGCCCCAGTAATGGAGCGCGCGCATGCCCACGTGGTAACCGGCCCAGCCATAGCCGCGCCAGCGCGTCGCATCGCGCCAGTGTCGCGACTCGGCGTTGTACTTGACGACCACCGGTTGCCCGGTCGTGCCGCTGGTCGTTTTCTTCACCACCCAGTGAGGTGGCGCCTTCGACGTCCGTGCGTCGAGGGTCAACCGGACGGTGTCGCGATCGAGCAGGGGCAGGCGTTGCAGATCGGCGAGCGCTCCGAAGTCCTCCGGCAGCGCGTCACGTTCGACGAGCACGTCGCGGTAGTGGTCGGTGTGGAGATACGCGTGGCGCAAGAGTCGCCGCAACAGACCGAGCTGCAGATCGCGGAGCGATTCCAGCGACCAGCGCTCGGTCCCTTCGAGGTAACGAAGGAGCGGCACCGTCGGGCGCCCACGCGCGGCTTCGAAGGCAGGAAATAAAGCCTTCGCGAGTATCGGGCCATAGAGATCCAGCACGGCGTCGATGCGCTACCATGCACCCCGCGTGCTCACGCGCTTACGCAACAAGAACCTCCACACCTGGCTCCCCGACTACGCCCGCCATCTACTCAGGCGTGCGCGTGCGCCACAGCCGAGCGGACCGCGGCACATCCTGTTCGCTTTATGCGATCATTACGAGCCGTTGTGGGGACATGCTCCCGATGACGTCGGTCACGCGCGCGTCGATGTCTGGGCCGCGCGATATCCGCAACTCTCGGAGTTTCGCGACAGCGACGGCCGCCCGCCGCGCCACGGCTGGTTCTTTCCCGGCGAGGAATATCGCCCTCACTTTCTGGATCGACTTGCGGCGCTCGCCCGAGGCGGATTCGGTGAGGTCGAATTCCATCTCCATCACGACGGCGACACCGCGGAGTCCCTGGCACCGCGCGTCGAAGCACACCTGAAGACGTTTGCCGAGCACGGCCACCTGTCCCGCGACGCGAGCGGATTCCGATGGGCGTTCATCCACGGCAACTGGAGCCTCGCGAACGGCCGGCCCGACGGGCGCTGGTGCGGCGTCGACGACGAGCTCGTCATGCTGCATCGCCTCGGCTGTTATGTCGACCTCACGTTCCCGTCGGCACCCGATCCGTGTCAGCCCGACAAGGTCAACCAGATCTACTGGCCGGTCGGTGACCTCACGAAGCGGCGCAGCTACGAGCACGGCGAGCGCGCGCGGGTCGGTACGCATCACGACGATCGCCTGCTCATGATCACCGGTCCGTTAGGCTTCGCGATCGACGGCTTCCGGCTGCGACTCGAGAACGGTGCCCTCACCGGTGACGATCCGCCGACCGCGTCGCGCGTCGAGACCTGGATCCAGCAGGGCATCCACATCGAGGGCCGCCCCGAGTGGGTGTTCGTCAAGGTCCACACCCACGGCGCGATCGAGAACACCGCCGAGTCACTGCTCGGTGCCGGCGGCCGCACGCTTCACACCGCGCTCGCCGAGTACATGCGGCGTGGCGATCAGCTTCACTACGTCACCGCACGCGAGATGTTCAACATCGCGCGCGCGGCGATGGACGGTAAGCGCGGCAACCCGAACGAGTACTTCGACTACGTGATCCCGCCGCCGCCGATCGCAACCTAGTACCGATCTAGAGCGAACTAGCGGATGTGGCACCCGACCTGCGGAGCAGGAGCCGAGCGCAGAGTTGGAGAGACGCTCTTGAACCGCGCGTCGATCACGATACCGACCCACGCGAACGAACCCGGCCCTGTTCTGCAGAACGGGGCCGACCCAGAGACGGGAAACCACGAAGCAGAGAGAAGACACGAAGACAGGACGTAGGAGTGGGGAGTGGGGAGGCGACAGCCTCTGCACAGACCATACGCCCCGCACATCAGCGCGTCCGCCGCGCCGCCTGATCTCGCCGTTCCCTGCAACCCGAACCCTCTCTTCCGAACCTCAGCGTCTCCTCCAACTCTGCGCTCGGCTCCCGCAGGGTCGGGTGCATTCGCCCCGCTCTGCGCTCGGCTTCTGCTCCCACGCGCCCGCAACCGAGCCCTCTCTTCCGAACCTCAGCGGGGCGCCGTCCAGAGCAGGCTGTGATGCCAGAGATCGCCGGCGAGAGCGGCATCACGAGCTGGCGCGCTCGGTACTTCTTCATCACCCCCAGCACCGTAGTACCGGCCACTGTCGACATCCTTGGCGGTCGCGGCGAGCACCGTCGAGCGCGCTCCGTCGGTGGTCGACCTCATCGTCAGCTTGAACAGCGGGCGGATCGGCCACGGCACCCGCTGCCAGATGTTCGACGCCACGCGCCCCGGGTTCACCGCGTACGACGTGACGCCGGCATCGGCGAGCCGGCGCGAGAGCTCGGCGCTGAACAGCACGTTCGCGAGCTTCGAGACGCCGTACTCGGGAAGCCCGCTGACGCTCTCGGTCGGACGCCGCACGGCTTCCCAGTCGATGCCCCGCGCCTTGCGATGGTTGCCGCTCGCGACGTGAACGATCCGCGCCGGGGCCGACGCGCGCAGCCGATCGAGGAGCAGCTGCGTCAGCAAGAAGTGTCCGAGGTGATTGACGCCGAAGTGCAGCTCGAAGCCATCGGACGTGACGCCGCGCTGACCGGCGACGCCCGCGTTGTTGACGAGGATGTGGATCGGCTCCTCGCGTGCGAGTAGCTCGAGCGCGGCGGTGCGCACGCTCGCGAGCCGACCGAGATCGCACTCGATCACGACCACGTCGCTGGTGTGAGCGAGCAGTGCGGCGACCACGGGCTCGGCCTTCGCGATCGACCGGCACAGGAGGCGCAAGCTCGCGCCGCGCATCGCCAGCGCCTCGGCCACCGCGCGGCCGATGCCGATGTTCGCTCCGGTGATCACGACCACCCGGCCTTCGAGATCGCGTTCTGACATCGCGCGCACCCTAGACGCGGGCGGCGACGGAGATCAAAGCCTCACTGCGGAGCGGCAGAAGATATCGCCGCGGAGGGCCGGACCGCCTCGATCCGGGCGCGCGCCGGGGCGACCCGCGCATCACGGATGTGCGCCGGGATGCCCTGGACGTCGGACACGATCCGCAGCTTCTCGAGGATCTTGAGCACGTAGTAGGTGATGTCGATCTCCCACCAGTAGAAGCCCTGCCGCGCGGTGCGCTGGTAGTGGTGGTGGTTGTTGTGCCAGCCCTCGCCGAACGCGAACACCGCGAGGAGCGCGTTGTTGCGCGAGTCGTCGCTCGTGTTGTAGCGGCGGCGGCCCCAGACGTGCGCGAGCGAGTTGATGCAGAACGTGACGTGCCACGCGATCACGAGCGACACGAAGTGACCCCAGAACAGCGCGGTCGCGCCGCCGATCCCGAACAGCACGAAGCCCCACGCGATCGCGATGAACAGGTCGTGGCGATTGAGCCAGCGCAGCTCGGGATACTTCGCGAAGTCCTTGATGCGCTCGTAGTCGGTCGCCTTGTGGCGGCTCGACAGGATCCAGCCGATGTGTGACCAGTAGAAGCCGCGCTGGACCGGCGAGTGGACGTCGGCGGGCTCGTCGGAGAACTTGTGGTGGTTGCGGTGGTGCGCGGCCCACCACAGGACGCCCTGCTGCGCGCTCGACATCGCGAGCAGCGCGAGGATGAACTGGAACGCGCGCGAGGTCTTGAACGTTCGGTGCGCGAAATAACGGTGGTAGCCCGCCGTGATCGCGAACATGCGCACCGCGTAGCTGCCGACGAGCCACGCAAACGCCGCCCAGCTCCAGCCGACGATCACCGCGCCGACCGCGGCGAGAACGTGCACCGTCCAGAACGGATAGTTCTCTTTCCAGCGCGGCCTGTCGATGTGGGCGTCCGGTACTGCCTCGGCCATGCCTCCACGATGGGGCCGGGACGGCAACGGTGCGGTGCGAGTCTCGTCAGCGTTCGCTCACGGTCCGCCGACAACGTGACCATTTCATGACGAGCCAA
>DATDCH010000277.1:0-3518 GCA_036524455.1 Kofleriaceae bacterium
CACGTTCACAGTGGCACCGCGAATCGTGTGCCGATGGCAGCGAGCCATCTCATCGCGGCACCGCGAGTTGTGCGGTCACGCAGCGAGCCACTGACCTCGTTCACGGTCACAGTGGCACCGCGAATCGTGTGCCCGATGGCAGCGAGCCACTGACCTCGTTCACGTTCACAGTGGCACCGCGAATCGTGTGCCCGATGGCAGCTCGCCGACGTGCACGTCGATCGAAAATGCAGCGCGCGTTGCCGCCGATGCGAGCACTTCGGCCGGTGCACCGCGCGCGGCGAGCCGGCCGTCGGCGATGAGCCACATCGTGCCGCCGTGGCGGAGCGCGAGATCGAGATCGTGGGTCACGACGACGGCCGCGCTGCCCGCATCGCACTGCGTGCGCAGCATCTCGAACACAGCACGCGCGTGCGCGGGATCGAGGCCCGCGGTCGGCTCGTCGAGCAGCAGGCACTTCGCGCCCTGGCACAGCGCCTGCGCGATGATCACGCGGCGCGCCTCGCCGCCCGACAGCTCGTCGAACCGGCGCGTGGCGAGCGCCTCGACATCGCACGCTGCCATCGCGGCGTGCGCGGCTGCGAGATCCGCCTCGCTCGGTAGCCCGAGCCCGCGCTGGTTCGCGTAGCGCCCGAGCAGCACGACCTCCTCGACGATGAACGGGAATGCGAGCTCGTATTGCTGCGGCAGATACGCGAGGTCTCGCGCGACGAGCCGGCGCGCCGCGCGCCACGGATCGTGACCGAAACTGCGTACCGCGCCCCCACTGGGCTCGATCAGACCAGCCATCGCGCGGAGCAGCGTGGTCTTGCCGGCACCATTCGGCCCGACGATGACGACAAGGTCACCTTGTGCCACACCTGCGCTAACGCCGCGCACGACGGTTCGCCCGCCGAGCGCGACATCGACATCGGTGAGCTCGAGCCACACGGACCGCTTTTACCAAGTAGAATCGTCGGCGGAAACGCGGTAGCCAAGAGAGTCGTGCGCCGCCGTAACGATCGCGTGATCATGAACCTACCGGTGGAAATCATCACCGGCGGGAAGAAGGTGCGCGCAGTGTCGCAGGACCTGTCGCCGATGGGCATGTTCATTCGCCTATCGCCGCCGTTGCCGACCGGCTCGGTGATCCAGGTCGTGATTTCACCGAACGGCCAGCGCCAGGTCATCACGGGCCAGGTCACCCACAGCCTCAACGAGGTCGAGGCCCGCACGCTCGGGCGGTTCCCCGGCATCGGCGTGATGTTTCGCGAGGCGATGCGGCCGACCGAGCAGGCGTTTCTCGAGGCGATCAGTCGGCTGCTCGAAAACCACGACCAAGCGCGCCCGCACGCCGATCTCCGCATCCTGGTCGCCGATCCGCAGACGCGCATCCTCGAGCGGCTGTCCACGGCGCTCGGCAGCGCGGGCTTTCTGGTTGCGACCGCGACCAACGGCATCGAAGCGATCGGCTCCTGCCTGTCGAAGACCCCCGACGTCGCGTTGATCGAGCGCGACATGCCGGTCGTCGATGGTCTGCACGTGCTGCAAGAGATGGGACGCCACGGCGAGCTGGCGAGCGTGCCTGTCATGATGATGTCGGCGAACGCGACCGACCTCGCCCGGCTGCAGGCATTTCAGCTCGGCGCGGCCGACTTCATCCCCAAGCCGTTCACCGTGCTCGAGGTGATCCTGCGCGCGCGCCGGTGGGCGAGGGTGAGCCAGCGCGACACCGAGCGCGTCGTGCTGCGCGGCACGCTCGACGAGATCAACCTGCCGACGCTGCTGCAGATGTTCGAGCAGGAGAAGAAGACCGGCCAGCTGTCGGTGACCCGCGATCAGGTCGTCGCGTGGATCGACTTCGTCGGCGGCCACATCGTGCGCGCGCGCTGCTCGGAGGTCGACGGCAACGCGCGCGAAATTCTGATGAACGTGCTCGACTGGCGGCACGGCTTCTTCGAGCTCACGGCCGGCGATCCGTCGACCGGCAAGATCGAGATCGACACCACCGTCACGCACCTGCTGCTCGAGCACGCCCGCATCCGCGACGAGCAATCGCATTAGCGCGGCTGCGACAGCCGAGCGCGCGACGAGCGCAGCTACGACTTCGCGAGCAGCTCGTCGCGCAGCTCGGTGAGCACGTAGCCGAGCAGGTTTCTGCCCTTCCACTGCTTCGGATCTTTGGCGCGTGGATCGCTCGCGCCGAGGCCGATGCCCCAGATCTTGTCGAACGGGCTCGCCTCGACCATCGTCGTGCCCTTGGTCGCGAGTAGCTGCGCGAGCAGCGCCGGATTCTGGGTGAACTTCGCGCGATTGCCGTCCTTGACGATCCGCATGCGGTCACGTTCCCACACACCGGCGTCGAAGCCCTTTACCTTGCGGCCGAGCGCCTTCTGCGTGCGCGGGTGATCGGCAGCGAGGATCTCGTCGGCCATCTCCGCATCCCCGAACAGCACCGCCTTGCCGTGCATCATGAACTGCTCGGCGCAGTTGAACGCGGTGCCGTCGACGACGAACCGGCAGCGATGCCACTGCGAGAACGGCGACGCCTCGGTGAAGAAGAACGTAAACTCCATAGTGTCAACCATACACGAACATGCGCGGCGACAACACGATCGTCGTCGACGATCCGATCCCGGGCGGGAGCGGCGCGAGATCGTTTGCGGAATCGGCGCCTCCCGACTTTGCGATCCGCGCGGCTACTGAATCGCGGCCGCGAGGGCAGCGAGTGCCTGGCGTACGCGCGGCGACGGACCGAGCAGGTACTGATCGCTGAGCGCCTTGACCTTGCCGGCGCGCACGGCGGCCACGTCGAGCTCTTTCCACGCGGCGGTGTCGCTCTTGCCTGCGAACGACAGATCCAAGATCACCTCCGGATCGCCAGTCAGCACTTCTTCGCGCGAGATTTTCGGATAACGCACGCCCGATGAGGCGAGCACGTTGTCGCCACCGACGACCGCGATCAGCTCGTCGACCCAGCTTCCCGGACCGGCGGCGACCAGGTTGCCGAGCCCACGCGCTTCGCGATCGATGATCGCGAGCACGCGCGGATGCCGTGCGGGGCGCTTGGCGGCGGCTTCGTCGAGCGCGCGGTCGATGTCCTCGATGGCCGCGGTGGCCTGCTTCGCGCGGCCGAGCTTGTCGCCGACGGTGCGCAGCGCTTGCTTGACGTCGGGCAGTGCATGCATCGAGCACTCGACGATGGTGAGGCCTTGGTCGCGCAACGCACCGGCGACTTGGCCGTGGATGTCGTCGACAATGACGAGCGTTGGCGTGAGCTGCACGATCACTTCGAGGTTCGGCGCGAGAAACGAGCCCACCTTCGGCAGCTTGTCGACCTCGGGCGGGTATTTCGAGAATTCGTCGACGCCGACCAGCTCGCTGGTCGCACCCAGCGCGGCCACGACCTCGGTCGCCGACGGTGTGAGCGACACGATGCGCGGCTGTGTGTGTTGCGCGGGCTCGCGCTTGCTCCCACAGCCAAGCAGCAAGGCGAGGACGATCAGCGCGCGGCGCATGTGCCGTCGGTACCACGGACT
>DATDCH010000278.1:0-9211 GCA_036524455.1 Kofleriaceae bacterium
GAAGAACGCGGGTTCGGCGGGAATCGCCGGTGCCGCGGCAGCTGTGTCCGCGAGGGCGACACCCCACTGTGCGTAGCTCGCGGCGACGTAGCGCCGCGCCGCGACCAGGCCGGCCTCCGCGCAGTACTGCGCCGAGATCCCGTTGCGGGTCATGCTTGCCGATCGTGTGGACGACGTCTGCACCGAGACGAGCGCCGCACCACCGGCGAGCAATGCCGCCATCAAGATCATCGTCACGAGCATCGCGCTGCCGCGTTCGGAATTGCGGATCATTCGGTCCTCACCCACAGCTTGCGCGTAACGCGCGGCACCGCTTCCGGATCGACGCGCGTGCCACCCGGTGTCGCCGCGGTCGCATACTGCAGCGTGGTGCCAGCGCCGGCGTACGTAGCGTTGTCGCTGCGGACAACCGAGCTCGCGCCGTTGACGATCACCGTCGAGCTGCCCGAACCGTCGAACGACAGCGTGTACAGCTTGCCGCTCGACGCGCCGGTCGCGCCGTAGGTCTGCGAGTTGACGTCGGCCGTGTCGGTCGTGACGAAGATCTGGTTGCCGACGACGAGCACCTGCGCGTAACCCTTCTCGTCGGTGCTGCCGAGCGCGTACTTGAAACCGAGGTGCGCGGTGTCGCCCTCGTCGAGCGGCGCGGCGGAGACCGGCGCGCTCAGCGACACCGAGACCACGTGCTGCTGCACGCCGCTGCCCCAGTTCGTGTCGGATGGATCGGCGAAGCCGCCGCTGGCGAACACTGCGTACTGCGCACCACCGTCGGAATAGATCGCCGGCTTGGCACCGATCGCGTGATAGTTCGTCGAGAACGCGAACAGTGGGGTCGTGCCATAGCGGTTCGCACCGGTCGCCGGATCGACGCGCCACAAGTTGCCGTAGAGGTCGCCGTACACGAGGTCGGTGACGAGACCGCCACCCGCGCGATCGACGACAACAGCACCACCCGGAATGCCGCCGGCGGGGACCGCGTTCGCGCCGCTCGTCGCGCGCGGGGGATTCGCGTAGGCGTACCCGACCTGCCAGACCTGCTGGCCGGTCTCGAGATCGATCGCGGTGACGACGCTGCCGGCGCCGGCGGTGCCGCCGTTGTTCGTCTGCGCGAACCCGAGCTCGCGGCGCTTGCCATTCATCATCACGACGCCCGCACCGATCGTCATGCCGGCGCCGAGCTCGTACGCACCGCGGGTCGACGGGTTCGCGAGCGCGTACTCCCACAGCACGACGGGCGCGCTCGGGTTCGTGATGTCGAGTGCGTAGACCGCAGGCAACCGCGCGGCGTCCGTGACATCGCCCATCGCGGTCTGGAACATCAGAATCGTGCGCCACTCGCGGAGGCCATCACCATTGAAGTCGCCGAACGCATCGCGCACGGCGGGCGAGCCGTCGATGCGCGCAGTGTTGTAACGGAGGTATGGCAGCAGCGTGCGCGGGATATACGCCCACAGCTCGCGACCGACGACGTCGCAACCGGTGCCCGACTGCGTGCTCGCGCAGATCGCGTGCAGCATGCCGTCGACGCCACCAACGTACGCCATCGTCGGGCGCACGCCGCCGGTCACCGGGCTCGCCTCGATCACCGCGGCCGTCGAGCGATCGATACCGCCGAGCGCCGAGTAGAAGCTCGATCCGTTCCAGCGGCCCGCGAGCACGCGCGAGATCAGTGTCGACCGACTCGTCGCGTTGAGGTTCGCCGCCATGACCGGCCCGAGCGCGCTCACCGTTGCGGTCTGGGTATCGAGGTGCGTCAGCGCCGGGCGAAACCCACTCGTTGTCGTCGTGAACACGGTGCGGCAGCTCGCGGTGAAGTGCGCCGCGCAGCCGCCCGGCGTCGCCGGTGGCACTGCGTCGGCAGCGTCGAACAGCTTGCTCGCGGCCCGGAATGTCGTGTTCAGCCCGGTCGACGCGGGAATCGCGCGGAGGTGGCCCTTCGTCGCCGGGAATGTGAACGTGCTCGCGTCGGCGTCGAGGCTCATCGTCGCCGGTGTCGTGACCGGCGAGGTGACCTCGTACGTGCCTTGGACGAGCGCGTCGGTGTTGGTGATGACGGCTGCGACCGGCGCGGAGCGCGTGACCTCGGTCGTCGTCGACGTGACTTCGACGGTGCCGAGCGGTATCGCGAGCAACGAATCGAGCAGCATCTTGAGCTCGGGCGCCGTGTTGTGGATCTGCGTGCCCGGCAGGTAGAACACGATGCCGTTGTTGTCGCCGTTGAGATAGCGGCCGTACATCGCGAGGTCCTTCGTCTCGCCGTTGACACCGCCCATCACGTCGCACACGCCGATCGACTTGTTGTACGGGCAGTACGTGTTTGTCCCCGACGACACGTCGACGGTGACCAGGCGATGCAGGCTGTTCGTCGCGCCGGTGAATGCCGCGTTGTAGCCAAACGATCCACCGGAGAACGTGAAGCCACCGCCGCCGAGACCGTTCGCGAAATCAGCGGGCTCGTTGCCCCACTGACTCATCATGTTCGCCGGGTAACGGTAGATGTACCTGCCCGGTGCGTTGCCGTTCGGCGTGTCGAGACCGGCGGTCGCCTGTTGCTTGCCGAGCAGCTGCTGATTCGCGCAGCTCTCGTTCGACGTGCCGTCGGCGATCGCCATCACGTTGCCCGCCGAGGTGGTCGCGGTCGCGGTCAAGAAATCCTGGATCGCCGTCAGCTCGGCGCCGCACGACGGCGCTTTGTGATCGAGCCAGAGCCAACCGAAGTTCTTCGACTTGAGGTTGCCGGCGATGATCTCGGCTTGCGTCAGATCGCACAGCACCGCGTCGCTCGGCGTGAACATCGTCGTGCCGCCGCAGCCGGCATTGGCGTCGTCTTTCAGGTTCGCTTGCTCGAGCCACTTCTTCGACACGCCCGAGGGACCCGGCCGGTTCGCGACGCGCGGCGGGGTGTATGCGAGGCGCCCAGCGACCGGCATGCGGCCCGCTTGATACGCGGTCGCGCCCGGCGTGCCGGTCGGATTCGCGACGAAATCGGTGTAGCCGATCGAAGCGGTCGGCTGGATCTCGAAGAAGTCGATGCCGCTGAAGTCCTGGCACGAAGATCCGTTGCCGCAGCTGCGCACGGGATTCGCTGCCCATTTGTCGTACGGCACCTGCCGGCGCACGAACGCGTTGAACTTCGCGCGATCGGTCGCCGCGATCACGAACGCGCCGCTGCGCAGCGGGAATTGCTGCTTGTCGTAGCTCCAGGTCGTGTCTGCAGCAAACCCACCGGCCGACGTCAGCGTCCACCGTTTGATGAACATCGATGCGTTCGGACCCGACAGATCGGTCGTCGCGCCGGGTGGCGTCGTCGCGGCCGCGTCCATGATCCAGATGTCGACATCGGTCGCGATCTGCCGGCACGAGCCCGGATTCGTGCAGCCCATCGCCGGCGGATCCTTCGACGGGTTGATCACCCAGTACGCGGGGATGCCGACCTGCATCATCCGGTACACGAGACCATAGACCTTGAAGATCTCGCCCGCGTTCGTCGGTTTGCGGCACCAGAAGCTGGACGCGGTCGAGCCCGGATACTTGCCACCGTCGTCGGCGCCCGAGCCCTGATGACAAGAGTCCATCGGGATCACGAGCGCGTAGTCGGTGCCGGATTGGTTGAACGCGGACGCCGGTGACGTATCGATGTAACAGCAGCGCGTCGTCGTCGTGCTGCATGGCGTGATCTTGGTGACTGCGGGATCGCAGGTCGCAAAGTCGTACGTCTGTGCGAGCGCTCGTGCGGGCACGATCGCGATCGCGCCGGCGACGAGCCACGAAAGTGCTGCCCTCACTGCGCCTCAACGTAGCGATCGCTCGGCGAGCCGATGTCGTGGCTCGGGTACGGCGGGCCGCGTGACGCGTCGCCGATCGGGTACCGCATTTCATCGGGATCCCGCATCGGCCTACACCTGCCGTAACTCCGCTAACCAGAAATCGCCGCAAAGAACGCGCAAAGGTTGCTTCTGGGGTAACTCGACCCGTTCCTCTGCATCACTACGCGCGCGATATGTGAGAGTGGATACGCGTGAAATGCGTAGTCTGCCGCCAACGCCTCGCCGACACCGGCGTGCTGTGCGACGCCTGCAGCGACGCACTCGATAACAGCTCCGCGATCTCGCCGGAGCAGATCGAAGTTCGCGGTGCGCGCTCCACGCCGGCCGCACTCGTCGATGTCTGGGGCCAACCGCATCATCTAGATGCGAAGACATCGGTCGGCCGCAGCATCGAAGCCGACAAGATCGTCGTGCTCGATCCGTCGGTGTCACGCCGGCACGCCGAGCTCACGCTCGCGACCACCTGGACGGTCCGCGACCTCGGCTCGATGGTCGGCACGTTTGTCAACGAGCAGAAGGTCACCCAGCCGACCGAGGTCCATCACAGCGATCGGATCCGGTTCGGCGACATCGTGATGTTCTTCGTCGACTCGGCGCCGCGTCTCGATCACCGGCTCGACATCCCGACGTACCGGCTGCCCAAGCAACAGGAAGGCCTCCCCGAGCTCGCGATGTCGTTGCAGGTTCCGAGCGGTGGTGGCGGTGCGTTCGCCGTGATCGATCACAAACGGATGCAGCTCACCACGCCGCAGTACGAGCTACTCGACATGCTCGCGCAACGCATGCGCACAGATACCAACAAGCCGACCGAGGCACGTGGCTTCGTCGCGCTCACCGAGCTGACCCGACTCTCGCTCGACGTTCCGGATCCCGGCGAGCAGCACGTGCGCCAGCTCGTGTTTCGCGTGCGCCGCGCGTTGATCAATGCGGGCGTCGGCGATCTGATCGAGGTGCGGCGCGGTGTCGGCTATCGCTTGCGCGTCGTGCCGAAGGCGTAGCGCAGGTCTAGCGCGTCTGTTCGCCCACGCTCATCTGTGCGGGGCACGCGATCGCGTCGCCGATCGCGCGAGCACTGGGCGATCCGAGACCGATCTCTGATCTCGGCGTTCTTGGCCTCATTGGCCTCTCGGCGGTACTCAGGGCGGTCGCCGCGACCGGGCACTATCTGAGCGAGGCCCGCCTAGCGCAGCTCGATGTCGATCCACACGGCGTAGTGATCGCTGCCCGCGACGCTGTAATCGACTCCGGCGTTGACGACCGTGAAGCCGCGCGGGCACAGCGCGTCGAGCCGCGTATTGATCGGCGACTCGTGCGTGTCGGCGTCATGGATGATCGGCGTCGTGAACCCGAGGTCGTTCAGGTAGTCATCGACCACGAGCGCTTGGTCCTGACCGATCACCGCTTCGCTGCCGGTGAGCGGTACCCAGGTCTGGACAAAGATCCACGGCAGCGTGTTGAGGTCACCACCGACGAGCACCTCGTGCGGATTGTCGGAGACTGCCGGATCGAGCTGGCGGATCCGGTCGACGACCGACAGCCGCGTGTCGAGATGCACGTTGACCACCGGCAACGTGCGCGCGCCAAGCTCGACGACCGCGCGCTGCGCGATGCGCTGGACCGGGTTGATCGGTTGATCGACGATCGGCAGCTGCTTGACCTCGGGCGTCGTGAGCGGGAACCGGCTGAGGATCGCATCGCCATGCGTGCCCTCGCCCTGTACGCGAGCGGGCGCGTAGAACCACGTCATGCCGAGCGCGGTGGCGAGCCGAGACGTGCGCGTGCCGGGCTCGTCGCCGTACGCCTCGATCTCTTGGACCAAGATCACGTCGGCGGTTGCGAGCACGGGTGAGGTGGCGATCTCGTGGGCGACCTGCTCGGGCTCGGGCGCGCGCTCGACGTTCCAGCTTGCGACGCGGAGCACCGCTGGGATCGGCGGCGCGGCCGGCGCTGGACCGAGCTCGGGGACAAACGGCGCGGCCAGCTGATCGGCAGGAACCCACGGCCGCGGCGCATCGTCGATCGACATGCAGCCGGAGATAACGAGAGGACAGAGAACGAGAAGACAGAGAACGGGAAGGCAGAGTGCGAGCAGCGCGAGCGCGGGCCTCATCACCGTCATAGTCGCGCAAGTCGAGCGTCGCGTTCGCCGACTGCCGCGCATTACCCGAGTTGTCGGGAAGTGCATTCCGTTGTTTGTAGGGGACTCCCGACACGACGAGGACGCGATCCGTCCAAACTGCGCAACTCGCGAACATCGAGGCCCATTCGCGGTTGGCCGGCCGCTTGCTCTTTGCCTGGGCATGCGACTCGGATCTCTCTTCGCGTTCGGCATCCCGGCGGCGGCTCTCGCCTCCTGGGTTGCCGTAGGTAGCTCCGCCAGCGGTGATGCGCCGCAGGACGAAGCAGCACGCATGCGCTGCGCGACGCGGCTGTCGTTGTCGCTGACGGGAAGGGCGCCGAGCGCGGCGCTACTCTCGTCGGCCGACCCGCAGTCGCAAGTCGACGCGCTGCTCGCCGATCCTGCGTTCGTCGAGCAGTTCGCGCGCTTCATCAACGCCGAGCTCAACCCGGAGCCGGGCATGACGCCGGCCGCCGACGCGACGTACTTCATGGCGCAGCACGTGCTGACGAACAACCGGCCGTGGCGCGAGATGTTCGACGGCAAGTATCGCGTCGAGCCGGTGCCCGCTGCGGGTGGCATGCCTGCGACCGCGCGCGTCGTCGACGATCCCGACGGGCTGGGCTACTTCCGCAGCCGGCCGTGGATGGTGCGCTATGCGGGCAATGAGGAGCAGGGCTATCGGCTCAACTCGGCGTTCCGCATCCAGCAGAACGTCATCGGCCTCGACGTCGGCGCGGTGACGAACCTGCCCGGCACCGATATCTCGGCATCCGGTCGCATGGCGACGCAGTGCCGCGGTTGTCACTACGACGAGTACTTTGCGCTCGACAAGGTCGCGAAGGTGCTGTCGCGCCGCACCGGTCCCGACGACGCGATCGTGTTCGTGCCGCCGACCGAAGGACCGCAACAGGTGCTCGACGGCCGCATGATCGCGAACGACGCCGACCTGGTGCAGGCGCTCGTCGAATCGACCGATCACAAGTTCCGCACGTGCAGGCTCGCATTCCAGTTCCTGTACGGCCGTGCCGAAGCGACCTGCGAATCGGCGCTGTTCGATCGCTGCGTCGACGAATACACGAACACCGGCGACATCCGCGCAGCGCTGCGCACGATCGCCACCGACACCGGCTACTGCGAGTAAAGGAGACGACCATGCGACAACGCTTTTACTTGCCCCTCGTCGCCGCGTTCACCCTCGTGGGCTGCGCCGGCCAAATTCCTAGCGACGATGATGATGACGACGATGACGACGACATGGTCGTCTGCGCAGCAACGCGCTCGTACACCGGCTTTGGCAACCGCCAGCTCGAGGCAAGCCGCGCGGCGATCGAAGCCGGATCCGATCGGTTGCGCGTGAAGCCGTTTACGGCGCTGTCGGCGGAGTACCAGGCCGCGCTCGGGCTGACCGCATTCGACACCAGCGCGTACGCGTCGACGTTCGGTCGGCCGCCTGCACGCTGGTACATCGAGCCGGCCGCCAGCGCGAACACGGTCTACGCGGCGTTCGCGCTCGCATACGACGCGTGCACGCAGCACACGGCGGCCGACCCGCAATATGCGGCGGTGCCCGAGCCGCAGCTCGCCGATCTGATCTGCCGCGAACATGCACGTCGCGCGTGGCATCGCGAAGCGACCGACGACGAAGCGGCGACGTGCGCGACGTACGCCGTCAACCAAACTGATTCCGCCGACCCGCCACGTAAGCGTTGGGCATACGCCTGTGCCGCCGTGATCAGCGCGTCTGGCTTCCTTGCGTACTAGGAGAGCACCATGAGCAACACTTCTCGACGTGGATTCCTCAAGGGCGCAGCGATGGCTGCGGGCGCGCTCGGTGTCTCCCGCATCCCCGGCGTCAACTTGCTCGGCCGTGCCGAAGCGGCGCCCGGCGACGAGCCGCCCGCGATCTTCATCTTCAACATGATCGGCGGCTACAACGCGCTGTTCTGCAGCGCCGACTCGTTCATCGGCAACGCGTTCGGCGTGACCGCGACGAACGTGCGCCAGGTCGGCACGAGCGCCCTGTATGTCGATCGCTCGACGCTCGGCACGCTGTCCGCGAGCACGCTCAACAAGATGGCGTCGATCGGTATCGACCACGGCATCTCGGCGCACACGACGGCGCGCAACGCGCTGTTGCTCGACGGCAACACGAGCCGGCTCGTCGCGCTGTCGAAGTCGATGGGCGGTACCGCGGCCGTGCGCTGCGTCGTGATCGGCGCGCAAATGCCCGACGGCACGCACCGCGCGATCGGCGACGTGTCGCTCCAACAAGTGCGCGATCTGTCGACGACGATCGCCGTGCTCGGCGGCGGGACTGCGGCGAACGCGCCGGCTCGCCCGCTCGCGGCGGATGGCATCGCTGCCGCACAGGCGATGTCGAGCGCCGCGCTAACCGCGAACCCGAACTCGGCGAAGTCGTTGATCGAGGGCTACCCGGCGGCAGAAGCGCAGCTGCGGCAGCCGACCGTCGCGTTCGACTACGCGGAGATGACTGCTGCGTACGGCATCACCGGCGCGCCGACGAACGTGCAGAACACGACGATGCAGATCATGGGCGCCGAGCTGATGATCCGCGCCGGTGCGAACCTCGTGATCGCGAACCAGCGCGGCTGGGACACGCACGGCGACAACAACGGATCGGTCGTGCGCAACAAGCTGACCGGCGATGGAACAATGGCCGCGCTCAAGGCGTTCACCGATCGCACGCTCGCGATGACGAATCGCAATGTGATCACCGTCATCATGGGTGACTTCTCGCGCTCGCTGCCGGGCTCGAACCACCAGGCAAACCTGACGGCGACGGTGATCGGCAAGTACGTCAAGCTCGGCACGACCGGGCGCGTTACCAGCGACGTCGCGTTGCCCGGGAGCACGCCCAGCATCCAAGGCTTTTGGGCGTATCTCGCAGCGCTTGCAGGAACGGCTGATAAACCGTTCGGCAACAACCCGCACAACCTCGTGCTCTAGGCGGCTACTTCTTGCTGCGAACCGCGGGCACGAGACCTCGCGTCCACGCGGGGAGGCGTCCGTTCATCCGCCACTGCAACTTGCCGTGGCTGAACGTCGCGACGTGGCGGTACGGGTCTTCGGCCGAGCTGTTGTCGAACAGTTGAACGGTGGGCACGAACGGAATCGCTTTGCGCAGGTTTTCGAGCGACCGCTTGAAGCGCGCCGCGATTCGATCGCGAGGCACATCGTGGCCTCCTCGTGCGATCCGCTGATCGACGCGGTGCGAGGACAGTTTTGCGCTCGCGACGCCGAC
>DATDCH010000279.1:0-42230 GCA_036524455.1 Kofleriaceae bacterium
CCTCGGCGGTGTCGACGAGCTGATCAATCCGCCCGATCAGCTGACGATCGTCGCCGGCAACTCCGACGTGCCGATCCAATTCGAGACGTTCCAGTTCGGCCGCGACTACTTCCTCGGCGGCATGCTGCGCTTCAACGACGAGGACCTCGCGGCGCTGCTCACGGTCGGTGGTTCGGCGCTCGCCGGCGCGACCGGCAAGTAGCTAGCGATCGTTCTGGATCCGCACGCGCGCGATCAGCTCGCGCAGCTCGTCGTCATCGATCTGTTCGACCTCGCGCGCGATCTGCTCGCGTGCGGCACCAGTCGCAGGCGGCGGCACGGGACGGCGCGGCGGCGCGGGGCGCGGCTTGGGGCGGATCAGCGTCGCTCGCCCGCCACTGCGACCAGCGAGCTTGAACTTGAGATCATCGAACAGGCGCGGCTCGCCGAGCCGTTCGAGCAGGCCGCTGAGGATCTGTGCCTTCAACAGATTGAGCTCGTGCAGCCACGCCGAGGACGCGACCTCGATCACGAGCACGCGTTCGGTGACGCCGTAGGGACGCGTGCGCGTCGCGATCTTGGGACCGACGAGATCGGTCCACTCGGTGAGCACGCGTTGCGCGCGGACTTGGTCGCTGATGCCGTGGAAGGCGAGTGCAGCTTTGACGGCATCGCCCGCGCTGCGCATCTCGAGCGAGCGCGGTGCGCGTCGACCACGAGAGCCGGTCACGACGCGCGCAGGCGGCGAATCAGCTCGCGCAAGCGGCGATCGCCGTCGCCGTCGCGGCTGACGAAGCGCAGACCTGAGCCGCCGGAAGGCGCGTGATACGAGACGCGGCCGGCGATCGCGATCGGTGCAGCGGCACCGGGCGGAGTGACTTCGAGCGTGAGCTCGGTCTCGAGCGGTAGCGGGGTTTGCGTGGTGAGCAGTGCGCCGCCTACGCCGATTTCGGAGATGGCGGAGTCGACGAAGCTCGGCGAGTTCGCGACGCGATAACGGCATGCGAACTGGACCGGCAGGCGGTGGTGACGGCGGCGCGGTACGTCGGTGCGCTTGCCGCTGAGCACGTCGTGCAGGAACGTCAGCTTGACTTGCTCGTCGACATCGAGCTGAACCGTCGCGCCGGCACGCACGCGCCTGCGCGGCAACGCGGGGCGCCACGCTTGGACGGAGCCGCGGATCAGCACTTTGTTGGGCAAGAGATTTGATGAGATCTCGACGATCACCTGTTCGCCAGACTTCAGCTCGTCGGTGGTCGGGACGAAGATCGGCTCGGTGACGTTCTCGCTTGGAGCGAGCTCGCGCCACTCGTCGGCGGACTTGATGCGAAGCCGCAGGATGTTCATCTCGAAGCCTCGACGACCGTAGCAAAGGATCGGGCACTCGCGCTACTCAAGCGCTGTTTCCACGACCTCGAATTTTCACGGCCGCCGGACCCACTTAGCGCGAGATTCGTGGGATTCGGGCTAGGGACAACCGACCCCGCTAACGGCGAAATCTGAGGCCCCAGACCTTCAATAAGGCCTCGGCGACGATCGCGCGCGACATCTTCGACTGGCCGACCCGGCGGTCGACGAAGATGATCGGTGTTTCCACGATGCGGAAGCCCTTCTGCAGCGTGCGGTACTTCATCTCGATCTGGAAGCTGTAGCCGTTGGAGTCGATTCCCGTCAGGTCGAGCGATTCGAGCACGTGCCGGCGCCAGCACACGAACCCTGCGGTGACGTCGCGGACGTCGATGCCGAGGATGGTTCGTGCGTAGAAGCTGCCGCCCTTGGAGAGCAGCTTGCGGCCGAAGCCCCAATTGACCGTGCCGCCGCCGGGGACGTTGCGCGAGCCGACGACCACGTCGGCGCCGTCCTCGGCGAGCGCGAGCATCTGAGGCAGGTACTTGGGGTCATGGCTGCCGTCGGCATCCATCTCGAAGAGGTACTGGTATTCGCGCGCGAGGCCCCATGCGAAGCCCTCGATGTAGGCGGTGCCGAGGCCGAGCTTGCCGGCGCGGTGCATGACGTGGACGCGTGGGTTTGTGCGCGCCATGTCGTCGAGGAGGGCGCCGGTGCCATCTGGGGAGTTGTCGTCGACGAACAGCACATCGGCGACCGGTAGCGCCTCGAGCAATTGCTGGGCGATCCCCGGCACGTTGTCGGCCTCGTTGTACGTAGGCACGATGATGAGCGCCTTGGCCATCGGCGGCGGACGATAGCGGGCCAGACCGGCTACCGAAAGCGGGGGCCGGGGATATCGCGCGGCGCGGCACGTGTCCGTGAGGAATGCGTCGCAGGGGTTCAAGCAGGCCGATTTCGGCGGCTCGGGGGTCCCGCGCTATGCTGGACCGGGTGAGATCCCGGCGCGCGTGGATCTATGTGTTGTCGGTGCTGGCGCTGCTCGTGCCGGCCGGCGGCATCGCTTACCTCGGCGCGTTCTCGTATCGCGACGACAAGGGCGCGGTGTCGGCGCAGACCGCTCGCCAGAAAAAGACCGCGGATGCGATCGCCGGCCGGATCACGCGCGCGATCGAAGACACGTTCGACGCGATCGAGAGCGCGGTGAGCAGCAAGCAAGTTCCGCGCGGTCCGCTCGCGCCGCCGCTCTCGCGCTACTGGTTCTGGATCGAGGCGCACGGCCGGATCGTCGTGCCGCGCTCGTCGCCGCCGCGTGAGCTCGCGAGCTCGTTCGATCGTGCGCCGTGCGACGGCCGACTCGAGGATTGCGTGCGCGATGCGACGACGCGCCAGGTACGGCTCGCGAAGCTGCAAGCGGCGCAGCGCGCGGAGGCGTGCCGCGGCGACGCGTGCGCTGCGCAGTGGCAAGAAGCGCGGCGCATCTACGCGTCGCTCGCAGGTTTCGATGACACAGGCCCGACGGCGTTGCTCGGGCTCGCGCGCGTCTACCAGCGGCTCGGCGATGCGAGAGGGACGCAGGGCGCGCTGTCGGACCTCGAGCTGCGCTACGGCGATCGCACGGTCGATGAATTGCCGGCGAAGCTCGTGGTCGCGATCCTGCGCGCGGAGAAAGATCGCGGCGCGCTGCTCGAGATCGCCGAGGCGGTGGCCGCCGGAAAGTACGACGTCCATCCGGTGGTCGGCGTCGGCGTGATCGGCCGGTTGCGCGCGAAGCTCGACGGGGCGATGGCGCCCGACCTCGCGTCGCGGCGCAGCGCGCTCGACGAACAGATGAGCGCGATCAAGAACGAAGCGCGCGCGGCGGCCGGGCTCGCCGACGACGTGCCGGATCTGCTGCACGACGCATCGCCCGCGTGGCGCGGCAAGCCGGCGGAGAAACAGCCGGCGCGCATGCTGATCTACAAGAAGCGCCCTGACGGCAGCGTGATCGGGATGGCGGTCGACGCGCAGATGCTCGAGCAGGCCGCCGGTCACGCGCCGAGCGACAACGTTGCCGTCAACGCGCAGCCGCTCGTGCTGCCGGTTGGTAATAAGCCCGACCCCAAGTCGATGCGTCAGCTCGCCGACGCGTCGTTTGGCGAAAAGCTGCCGCATCTCACGCTGCACCTGGTCAACCAGAAGACCGATCCGGATCCCGTCGACGAAGTGATCCGCGCGCGTTACAACCGGCACCTCGCGTACACGTCGGCGCTCGCGATCATGCTCGGCCTCGGCATCCTCGCGACGATTCGCGGCGCCGCGCGCGCGAGAGAGCTCGCACAGCTCAAGAGCGACTTCGTGTCGACGGTGTCACACGAGCTCAAGACGCCGCTGACCTCGATCCGCATGTTCGCCGAGATGCTCGAGCAGGGCGTCGCGCAAGGCGACGAGGGCAAGATGGCGCGCTATCACGGCGTGATCGTCCAGGAGAGCCAGCGGCTCGGCCTGCTGATCGCGAACCTGCTCGACTACTCGCAGATCGAGCGTGGCACCCGTCGCTA
The DNA here is from genome assembly GCA_036524455.1 of Kofleriaceae bacterium. Lineage (GTDB taxonomy): Bacteria > Myxococcota_A > Polyangia > Haliangiales > Haliangiaceae > JABFXX01. The sequence goes on from DATDCH010000279.1 coordinate 3,867, forward strand.
CACGCCGAGTCGCGAGAACCTCGAGAAGCTTGCGCGCCATGCAGTTACGACGTTCGAGACCTTGCGCGACCCGGAGAAAGGCCGGCGCAATCCGATCGAGCTGACCGTGTCTTCCGAGGCAATGAAATCAGAGGTCGAGGTCGATCGCGACGTCGTCGTGCAGGCGGTGCTGAACCTGCTCGCGAACGCCGCGAAGTATGGTGCCGCGGACCGCCCGATCGAGGTCGACGTGCGCGCCGACGAATTCAGTGCTTCGATTGCGGTCACCGATCACGGCCCGGGTATCCCGGCGCACGAGCAGGCGCGGATCTTCCGCGAGTTCTATCGCGCGCCCGAGGCATATCGCTCCGGTATCGAGGGCACGGGCCTTGGCCTCGCGCTCGTCAAGCGTCACATCGAAGCGCTCGGTGGCAGTGTCGACGTGCAGTCGACGGTCGGGCATGGCGCGACGTTCACGATCCGGTTGCCGCGTGTGGAGGCTGTCGCGTGATTCGCATCCTCGTCATCGAAGACGACCCGTCGATCCGCATGGGCCTCGAGGACACGCTGACCGCAAAGGGCTATCAGGTCGAGGTCGTCGGCAAAGGCGGCGAGGGCGCCGAGCAGGCGCTGTCGGGACGCTACGACCTCGTCGTGCTCGACGTGATGCTGCCCGACATCGACGGTTTCGAAGTGTGTCGCCGCATTCGTCAGAGCCGCGGCCCGACGCGCCGCGTGCCGGTGATCATGCTGTCCGCGCGCGGTGCAGAGCTCGATCGCGTGCGCGGTCTCGAGCTCGGCGCCGATGACTACGTCACCAAGCCGTTCTCGCTGATGGAGCTGCTCGCGCGTGTTGCGTCGGTGTTGCGGCGCGCGCAAGGCGAGTCGGCCGAGCCGATCGGGCTATCGTTCGGCGACATCGATATCGATCTCGTCGGCCAGGTCGCGCTGCGCGGCGGCAAGCGCATCGAGCTACCGAGCCGCGCGTTTGCAATCCTCAAGGTGTTCGCGCGCCGGCCGGGTGAGGTCGTCAGCCGCGACGTGCTGCTCGACGAAGCGTGGGGTTACGAGGACTACCCGAACACGCGCACCGTCGATAATCATCTCGTCAAGCTGCGGCGCGCACTCGAGGACGAACCCGACAAGCCGCGCTTCCTCGTCACGATCCACGGCGCAGGTTACAAGCTCGACGTCCCCAAGGACGCGGTGCGCTGGGCGGGGCAGTGACAACCTCGTGACAACGTTTTGCCAGAGCGTGACGTCCCGATGCGAAGCCATCATCAGCCCGATCCGTCGCTTTGTTACGAAAGAGATGGGCGAGGCGAAGGCGCCGGCATCAGGGTTCCAACCAACCGGTGGGACAAGCTCTGGTGTCGGCGCCGCGCTGAGTTTGCTGCTCGCGCGCGTACTCGTGCTGGGCTTCGTGCCGGGCTTCCTGCTGGGCTTCGTGCTGGGCGGGTGCGGTGACGATCAACAGCACGCAGCCGCGCAGCTCGATCGGCCCGCACGTGGCAGCAGCGCTGCGGATCCTGCGACGGGCGTCAAGACCGAGCTCGATGGCGTCGCGCCCGCGTTCGGCGACGGCGTGCTTGCCGAGCTGACCGGCGACGACACAGCGGCACGCGCGGCCTACGAGAAGGTCCTCGCCGGTCCCGACGTGCCGACCGATGTCGCTGCGCGGGCGGCGCTGCACCTCGCACAGCTCGAAGCGCGTGCCGGCAAGAGTGGCTCGGCGCGTGACTGGATCGCGCGTGCAACCGCGCTCGCACCCGCCGACACGAGCATCAGCGAAGGTGCGGATCGCGTGCGCGCCGACATCGTCGCCGGCAGCGGCGCGGGTGATATCCGCGGCCCGAAGACCGGCACGCCGCTGCCTGGCGTCCGCGCGAAAGTCGCAGCTGCATTCGCGGCGGCCGAGCGTGCACTCGTGCAGGTGCATGCGATGCGACCGCGCCAACGTCTGGCAGTCTGGGAAAAAGAAGATGCGACGAGGGGCGCCGTGCGCCGGTTCCGGGCGATCGCCGAGCACGGCGGAGTCGCGGAGCTCGCCGCAGAGTTTCGGATCGGCACGCTCTATCACGACCTCGCGATCGGCCTGCTTGTCGAGCCGGTTGCATCGGACCTGCGGCGCACGCTGCGCCCCGGCGCGTACGCGTACTTGAAGAAAGCGATCGCCGCGTACAAGGCGAGCCTCGCGGTGAAGTGCAGCTCGGCCTCGTGCGACGACTGGCGCCTCGCATCCGAGACGCATCTGCGGGCAGCGGAGGTCGTGCTCGGCGAAGTGGAGTAGGGTCAGACCACAACTTCTACAACTTGCTGCGCGAATCGTGCAGGAAGTTGTGGAAGTTGTGTCTGACCCCTTTTACGAAGTGGTTTACGCTGCGGCCGTGATTGCCGTGTCGATCGATGGGATGTTGGTGGCGCCGGAGCACGCGGTGGTCTCGGTGTTCGACCGCGGCTTCTTGTTCGGCGACGGCGTGTTCGAAGTGTTTCGCACGTGGGACGAGACGGCCGTCGATCTCGAGGCGCACCTCGCACGGCTCTACAGCTCGGCCGGCGTGCTCGCGATCAAGGCGATGCCGCCCGATCGACTGGCCGAGGCAACGGTGCGCACACTCGCGAATTCCGGGCCGGGCGAAAAACGCGTTCGCGTCGTGCTGACGCGTGGGCCCGGGCCGCTGCTCGCGCGTCCCGATGCGCTCGGCCCCGGTCGCGCGATCGTGATCGTCGAGCCGCTGCCCGCGCAGCCCACCGAGCTGTCGCTCGCCATTGTCGACTGGCCGCTCCCGCGCCGCGCCGGCGCAGGGCACAAGACGCTCGCGTACCTCGATCACATCTTCGCGCGCGAGCTCGCCGCGAATGCCGGTGCCGACGAGGCGGTGCGGCTCGGTCCCGACGGCGATGTAGTAGAGTGCGCGACCGCGAACCTGTTCATCGTTGCAGCGGGCGAGGTGATCACGCCGCCCGTCGAGCTAGGGGTTTTGCCGGGCGTGACCCGCGCGCGCGCGCTTGTTGCCTGTGCCGAGTCCGGCATTACGGCACACGAGCGCCGGTTCACGCCGGAGCAGCTCGCCGCCGCCGACGAAATCTTCATTACGAGTGCCGTGCGTGGCGTGGTCCCGGTCACCCGCCTCGACGGTGTCGTGCGCGCCGCAGGTCAAGTGACGGCGCGTGTGAAGGAAGGGTATCTTGCGGAGTTGCGGCCACAAACTGTGGCCTGATCCGGCGATCCGATCTGACCACAGGTTGCTATATAGTGGCCGACTCGATGGCCCGTGACGTCAGGCAGCTCCGCGCCGAAGCTTCCGAGGCGACCTCCGCCGGAAAGTACAAGCGCGCGCTCGCGGCGTATCTGGAGCTCGAGCGACTCGAGCCGCGCGACGCGCAGTGGTCCAAGCGCGCGGCCGAGACCTACCGCCGCCTTGGCAAAGACAAGGATGCGGTCTCCGCCTACGCGCGCGCGGCCGACCGCTACGCGCAGAGCGGCTTCCTCGTCCAGGCGATCGCGGTCTGCAAGCTGATCCTGCAGATGGATCCGAGGAACGACGATGCGCTCGTGCGGCTCGCGTCGATGAACGAGCAGATCGGCGCTGGCCCGACGCGCACGATGGCGATGATCGAGAACAACCCGAATCTCGCCGAGAACGAGAAGGTCCAGGCGCTGCGCGCCGGCCGCGGCAGTGGCCAACACGCGGCGCAACCCGATGGCAGTCGCAGCGACAGCAGCACCCCGTCGATTGCACTGCCGCGCACGCGCACGCCGCAGGGCATCGCGATCCCGCGCAAGGTCACGCCCGAGCAGCTCGCGATTCCGCGCAAGGTCACGCCGATCAACCTCGCGAACATGTCGAGCGAGTCGCCCGAAGAAGCGATTCGCGGCCGCAAGCCAGGCTCGACGCCGCCGCCGATCGCGATCCCGCGCACGAGGTCCAAGCCGATCGCGATGGCGCCCGATCAGGCGATCGAAACGATCAGCCTCAAGGACGAAGTTCCCGACGCATTCGAGCGCGAGGAAAACTCCGGCGTCTACGTCATCCCGCTCGACGGCGAGCTGCCTCCCACCGACGACGACGGCAACGCCTATCCGGCGGAGCAAACCGACGAGCCGTCGGCACCGCTCGCGATCGAAATCGAGCCGCCGTCCGATCGCGTGTCGGTCGACTCGTTCGATGACTCCACCGAGCTCGAGGTCGACGACATCGAGGAAATCCCGCTGCCCGAGCCGCGCCTCGTCGGCGCGAAGGCCGCCGAAGCGCTCGCCTCGACGCCGCTGTTCGCGGGCCTGTCGCAAGAAGCGCTCGGCTCGCTCGTCCAGCAGCTCACGCTCGTTCACCTCGGCAAGAACGAGGTGCTGTTTCACGAAGGCGATCCGGGCGACGCGCTCTACGTGATCTGCGAAGGCGAAGTTTCGGTGTCGGCCGAAGGCCCGCCGCGCGTCGAGATGGCGCGCATGGGTCCAGGCTCGTTCATCGGCGAGGTCGCGCTGATGACCGATCAGCCGCGCTCCGCCACCGTGACGGCCACGCTCGACGCCGAGCTGCTCCGCATCGATCGCAAGACGCTGTCGATGGTGCTCGCCACCCACGGCGAAGTGCTCTCCGCGGTGCTGCGCTTCGTGCGCGATCGTCTCGTCGATCGTTGGCAGCGCACGAGCCCGCTGTTCCGCCCGTTCGATGCTGCCCAGCGCGCTGAAATCGCAGCGCGCTTCAAGTTCCTCGAGATCGACGCCGGCACGAAGTTGCTCTTGCCGAACAAGCGCCCCGACGGGCTCTACATCGTGCTCGCCGGCCGCCTCCAGGTGAAGCGCGGCGGCAGCCAAGTCGCCACCGTCGGTCCCGGCGAGCTGATCGGCGAGACCGCGCTCCTCGCGGGCGGCGTGTTCCAGAGCGAAGTGATCGCCACCGGCAAGAGCCTCGCGCTGTGCCTGCCCGCGAACGACTTCCGCAATCTGATCATGAGCCACCCGCAGGTGCTCGAGTACATCGGCGAAGCGGCCGAACACAGCAAGAAGCTGCAGATCCTCTAACTGTCGCTCGTGCTGCCTTCGACGATCAGTTGCACTGCACGACGCCGCTGCCGCCGTTGAGGTTGTCAAAGCGCGCGACTCCCGGATTCGGCTCCGACTGCCACATCCGCGTTTGCAGATAGACCGTGAGTCCCGTCGCCGCGAACGGCGTGGGCTCGGAGGCTCGCACCGTCCACGAGGTGCCGTCGGTCGAAGTCTCCCAGTACGTGGTGCCGGCGCTCTCGCGGATCTGCCACCAGCGAAACTGCGTGGCGTTGTACTCCGGGTTCGTCAGGTACATCTGATTGTTCGCGAGCCACTTCGACATCACGAGAGTCGTGCCCTCGCGGGAGATCCCGAACCCGTTGTATTGGGCGTCGAGCAGATACAGCGCTGCCTGCGCCTGCGGATTGGGGACCTCGAGCACCTCGATGAAGATCCGGCTATCCCGCAGGTCGTGGGTGGTCGCCGATCGATACCCGCACAGGCGTTCGGGAGGCTGGTTCGCGGCCAGCGTGACGACGAGCTCGCCGCCGCTCTCCGCCATCACGATCGGCGAATCGCAGAACGTCGTAAACGCGCTCGCGGTCACGCCGTCGCCGAAGTCGTCGACGAGCGTATGGACCGTTCCACCGCAGTTGCTGGCCGGGCCGTCGCCGCTACCGTTGCCATCGCCGGTACCGTTACCATCGGTGGCATCGTCGACGCTGCTCGCACCGGTCGCGTCGAAGCCGAGCCGACCGCAGCCAGCCAGCACCGCGAACACCACGACGGACCGCCACACCCCTCCATCGTATCAGGGTGGAGCACAGCAAGAAGCTACAGATCCTGTGGCCGTCGCACGTGCTGCCTGCGACGACGTGCATGTCAGCGCTTTTTGCGCCGCGCGTGCACCTGATCGTAGAGACTGGGTTCGTGCGTCGCGTCCTGGTCATCGCGTGCCTCGCCGGATGCGGTGACAACCTGCGTGCGGTCCCGTTCGACGAGTACCCCGCCGAAGAGCTGGCGGCTCGGTGTCGGTTCTGGGTCCGGTGCGGGCTCGTAGGGAGCGAGGAGCAATGCGCGCAGTTTAGCCAACCGCGAGCTGATCCCGATGTCGTCGCGGCGGTCGATGCGGGGTTCATCAAGTGGGATGCCGAGCGGGCGCAGCTCTGCATCGATTGGTACGACAGCCTCGACTGCGATCCGACCACCGAGCACTACCGCTACGCTCCGTGCTTTCCGCTCTATCTCGGGACGAAGCGTGACGGCGAGGCGTGCGCATTCGGCTACGAGTGCATCTCGCGCGAGTGCTGGTTGGAAGGTGCCGAGTGCAGCGATGCGTGCTGCACCGGCTACTGCGCCGGCGATACGCCGCCAGTCCGCGGCGGGATTGGCGATCGATGTCGCTACGCGCCATGCCGCGAGGGCTTCTGTGAAGACAGCTTGTGCGTGCCGCTGCGCGGGGAGGGCGAGGCGTGTGCTGGCTCGAGCGAGTGCGAGATCGGGTTGAGCTGCGACTGGGGCACGTGCAAGCTTCTCCCTGCACTCGGGGAATCGTGCACCCACGCCTGTCGCGATGTAGGGCAGCAATGCGACGGCTTCACGGCGCGGTGCGCACGCGTGTTGCTGCAAGGCGAGCGTTGCTACGTAGATGACGAGTGCTCGCCGTTCTACGAGTGCTCGACCACGAAATCCACGTGTCAGCTGATCGGCGGCGGCGGATCTTGTGGCGTGTTGAAACAAGGCAACTGCGCGCTTCCGTACGTGTGCGACTACATGGCCGACAAGTGCAGCGCGCCGAAGCCCGATGGCGCTGCCTGCTCCTCCGGCGTCGAGTGTGCGAGCTACTCGTGCAACTTTGAAACGCGCGCGTGCACGTCCGATCTCTGTTTCTAGCTACTCGACGCGTTCCCAGACCGGGCGGCCCCACTTGAGCAGCACGCCGATCTCGTTGAACGATGCGTTCGGCATCTCGTCGGTGAACTTGCCGTGGCGCCAGTACAGCGAGATGACGCCGACGGTGAGCACGGGCCGCACGGTCCAGCCGAATCGATTGTCGTCGCCGAACTGTGCGAGCAGGCCGCCGTCGACGCCGAGCATCGTGAAGCCGAGCTCGGGCCCGATGCTCATGCGCGTGAAGTCGGCGGCGAAGTCGCGCGTGACGTCAGCGTAGAGACCGCCCCAGAACACCGGGTCGATGTTGCCAAACGGAATCGGCGACGCATCGGCCTTCGACCATCGGTGATCTCCCATCACGTGCGTGAACGCGACGCTGAGCTCGCCGCCGAGCAAGAAGCCGGTGTTGTCGTCGTGGCGAGCTTGACCGAGGTTGAGACCGCCGAGCACGACGAGCGCTTGTTCGTCGGCATCGCCGGCGTACGCGGGGGTGGAAGCGAGGAGAACAGCAAGAGCGAGGGAGCGACGCATATTTTGTAGATGCGATGTCTAGGCGGAAGTCGCCGCTTTGTCGCGCGCATTGTTTTGCGCGAGGCGGTCACGACGCCGCGCATGTGTCACCGGTGGGCGACAGTTCTTATGCGTCTCGACGTATGAAGCGTTGCGGCCGTTACGGCTCCGCCTGCGTCGAGCAGCTAGAGGTAACAGTCCTCGTACTCTGGCGCGTAGATCGCGGCGGTGCCGTCATCGCGGCGGATCACGTATGCGGCGATCTGGGCAACTGGTCCGACGCGCGTACCGGGGCCAAACAAATCGGCGGTCGATGCGAAACGAGCACCTGGCTGCGTGCTCGACGTGTCGAGCGTCAACATCAGGCCATTCTCGCCGAACACGACATCGTCAACGATCTCGATCGGCGCACCGAGCATCGCAAGATCCTCGGCGCGCGGCGTGAAGCTCCGCCAAGTATGAAAGCCGAGGTGGGGATAGCTGGCGAGTCGATGGAATCGCGTGCCGTCGAAGAAGTAGCCGGCTTCGTTCGTGGCGGCCACGAGCGCGCCGCTGCCGACCGTCAGGGACTGCGTCAGCAGTATCCCGCTGGCATCGATCGCGTACTGAGCTATCGAGCCCTCGAAGTGCAATGTCACGGTGCTGCCGTAGTCGCCGATATGCCCGACGATCTCGAGCGGCTCGGTCGCGAGCGGGACGCGCATGCGAACAAAGGGCGTGGCGACGTTGTCGCGAATCAACACGAGCTCGTTGTCGATAACGATGGCCCGCCCGAAATCTGCGATGCGTGCGCGTGTGCCGGGCCCGAGCGCGAGGTCATCGCGATGAAGCGTGGGGTAGTTCGACCACGTGCTACGAACGAACCCACTTGCTGTGCGATGCACCGTGATCGGGTTGGATGGGAGGCCGGGGGATGCGGTCGCGGCCACGACCTCGTCGGTCGCAATGCGCTGTCCCCACATGTGCACGGCGTTGCGCTCGGCCCACGTATCGCGCGTCATCACGGCGATCACGTTGCTCGCGTCGGGCTCGACGATGATGGCGGGGTCCAGCGCGACGGTGCCAGGCTCGACCTCCATGACGATCGTGCCGTCGTCGTAGAGGATGCGGCCTTCCAGTGTCACCGGGCGCGAGAAGCCTGCGAGGGAGATATGATTTACCGTGCGCGTCAACGTGAATTCTTGACCGGTCATGAGGCCTGAGCCAGGCGTCGCATCGACGACACGCCAGCAGCTCTGTCCGAGCCGCTTGTGGTCGACATCGTAAACGCCGTGGTATTTGCCCCCGATCGGAACCTGGCTGAGCGGGTACTGCACTCCGTTGCAGTGACCACCCTTGCGCTGAGCCCACAAGGACACGCGTGTCAGCGCCGGCTCGGTCCACGTATTCGGATCGTCGCAGCCCGTCACGCGTACACCAACGGGCGCGTCGGGCGGACCGCCGCTGTCATCGCCACCGCCGAGCGCGGAGACGATGTCGCCGCAACCGGCGAGCGCGACGCACGCTATGGGGGCTACGAATCGCACGCGCATACGATAGAGGCTGCGCCGCGCGAAAAGGTCACCCTTCGGTGTAGGTGTGACCGCCGTCGCGAGCGGCAGCGCTACTACTTCGGCAGCTGATCGGTCGGCACGCTCGACTTGGTCGGCGCGTTGTCCTTCGACGGCGTCTCGGTATCGGGACCCATCGAGCCGCCGAACGGGTTCCAGCCGAACGAGGTCGCGATCAGGCCGGCGCCGAGGGCCAGGTAGATGATCCCGACGAACAGGTGAGCCCGCTTGCTCATCGAGTAGAAGCCGCGGCGGCGTGGCGCCTCGGGGTCGTCGCCTTTGTCGACGGTGGGGCGCGTCGCCAGGTAGAGGCGGTAAGAGCCGAAAATGATGACAAGCGCGGCAATCGCGAGCGTCAGCCAGACCGGGATTCGCACGCCTGGATGCGTAGCACGCTTCGCACTTTCGCCGCCTTTGCGGGCATTGACACTTCGCAGCAGGGTGGGCCAGAGTGCGGCGACTCCCGATGCACCGCGCATCACCCAAGTACAAGAATTCCGCGGCGTTTTATGACGTCGACGGGACGCTTATCAAGATCAACATCGTGCACGCGTTTGCGTTCTACGCCGCGCGGCACGCGTCGATCGCGGAGAGCACGCGTCGCACGCTGCAGACCGCGCTATCGATCCCCGTGTTCTGGGCGGCCGACAAGCTCAGCCGCAAGTGGTTCAACGAGATCTTTTACCGCTCGTACAAGGGTGCGAGCGAGGATCGCCTCGTCGTGCTGGCGGACGAATTGTTCGAAGACGTCATCAAGCCGAACATCTATCCGCGCGCGAAGGAATTGATCGACGAGAGCCGGCGCGCCGGCGTGCGGCAGGTGCTGGTCAGCGGCGCGCTCGACTTCACGATGAAGCCGCTCGCGAAGTACCTCGGCGCCGATGACTTGATCGCGAACCAGCTCGAGTTCGTCGATCACTATGCGACGGGGAAGTTGAAGAAGCCGTTCGTCGCCGGCGCCACGAAGGCCGACATCATGCGCGCGTACGCCAAGCAGCACGGTGTCGATCTCGCCGAGTCGTGGGCGTACACCGATAGCTTCAGCGATTATCCGATGCTCGCCGTCGTCGGGCATCCGACCGCCTGCAACCCTGACTTCAGGCTGCGCTCGCTCGCGCGCAGCTACGACTGGCCCGTGCTCGAGCTCGACGAGGAGCCGCGCCGCGCTGCTTCGCGCCGCCCGCAGGGGCTCGCTCGCCCGAGTGGATCGCCCGGGCCTCGCTCGATTCGGAGACATAACTAATGCGCGCCATTCGCCCCAAGCTCCGTTCGCACGCACGCGAGCACATCGTCACGATCGATACCGACTCGGCACCGCGCATCATGTTCTACGGCGAGAACCTCATGATGGAGGATCTGCCGGTCGGCACGCGCGTGATTTATCCGAAGCGGCCGATGACGCCGGTCGCGAATCCGCGCGCAGCAATTCGTTACGCGCTGAACAACCCCGAGGACTCAGAGCCGCTGCACGCGCTGCTGCGCCCCGGCATGAAGGTCACGATCGCGGTCGACGATATCTCGATGCCGCTGCCGATCATGCGTACGCCCGACGTGCGCGAGCTCGTGCTCGAGATCGTGTGCGAGATGTTGGCTGATCACGGCGTCGACGACGTTCACATCATCATCGCGCTCGGTCTGCATCGCCGCATGCACGACTGGGAGATCAAGCGGATGGTCGGCCAGAAGGTGTGGGACGAGTACTGGCCGGATCGCCTGTACAACCACGATGGCTGCGATCCCGACGGCATGGTCGTGCTCGGCAAGACGCCGCACGGCGAGCTCGTCGAGATGAACAAGCGCGTCGCCGAGAGCGACCTCTGCATCTACGTCAATTTGAACTTCGTGCCGATGAACGGCGGCCACAAGTCGATGGCCGTCGGGCTGTGCGGGTACGAGAGCCTCAAGGCGCATCACACGCCGACGGGCATCGTGAACAGCAACTCGTACATGGATCCGCCGAAGTCGTTCTTGAGCCACTCGTTCAAGCGGCAGGGTGAGCTCGTCGAGAAGACGCTCAAGGTCTTTCACATCGAGACCGTGCTCAATAACCGCGCCTTCGATGGTCCGCTGTCGTTCCTGACCAAGAACGAGGATGACTTCACTGAGACCGATCGCCTGAAGTACCAGGCCATGAAGTGGACGCTCGACAAGCTGCCGTTCGCGGCGCGTCGCGAGATCTTCATGCGCACACCGGCGGCGTACGAGCTGATCGCTTGCTACGCGGGCGCGTGCGACCCCTCGCACAACCGCACGCTGCAGAAGCAGAACGAGCAGAACTGCGTCGAGGTCGACGGCGCGGCCGACATCTTGCTGTTCGGCATCCCGTACATCTCGCCGTACAACGTGAACAGCAAGGCGCTCAATCCGCTGCTCGTGCAGGTGATGGCGCTCGGCTACTTCTATCACATGTACCGGAACCAGCCGATCCTGCGCGACGGCGGCGTTCTGATCTTGACGCATCCGTGCTCGGACAAATTCGATCCGGTGCATCACCCGAGCTACATCGAGTTCTTCAATCGAATCCTGACCGAGACCACCGACGCGTACACGATCGAGAAGAAGTACCAGGACGAGCTCGCGTACAACCCGAGCTACATCGAGATGTACCGGCGCGGCAACGCGTATCACGGCGCGCACCCTTGCTACATGTGGTACTGGGGCCAGCGCGGTCGCGAGAAGTGCAGCCGCGTGATCGTCGTCGGTGCGGACAACGCGACGGTGCCTGCGATCATGGGCTGGGAGACGGCCGGTTCGATCGCGGAGGCGATCGCGATGGCGCGCGGCACGATGGGACGCAGCGCGCAGATCACGATGATGCATCACCCGCCGTACATGATCTGCGACGTGATGTGAGCTATGGCTTCGGGCAACGGGCATAACGCCTCGAAGGGCGGCTACTTCCTCGAGACCGAGCTGGCGTGGGGCGCGACGTCGCCGACCAAGCCATGGCCCGATGCGATGAAGGTGCCGCTGCCGCCGCTGCGGGAGCCGGTGACCGGTAAGCCGCGCATCGACGTCACCGAGACGCTGCGCGGCAAACGCATCCTACTGATCGGCACGACGGGCTTCGTTGGCAAGGTCGCGCTGTCGATGCTGCTCGATCGGTATCCCGACGTTGGCGCCGTGTACTGCCTCGTGCGGCCTGGCGCCGGCAACACTGCCGACGAACGGTTCTACAAGAAGGTCGCGATCAGCGAGGTGTTCGATCCGCTGCGCGCGACGTACGGCGCCGGCTACATCGACTTCATGAAGTCGAAGATCATCGCGGTGCCTGGCGATATCGGTCGGCCGCTGTGCAACTTCACCGAGGAGCAGATCGCGCAGACAAAGGTCGACGTGATCATCAACAGCGCGGGCCTCGTGTCGTTCGCGCCGTCGCTCGAGAGCGCGCTGCGCATCAACGCGATGGGCGCGAAGAATGTGCTCGAGCTCGCGAAGAAGCTCAACGCGCGGCTCGTGCATGTGTCGACGTGTTACGTCGCGGGCCAACGCGAAGGCGACGTGTGGGAAGACGAGCCGATCGTCGGCTACTTCCCGCGGTCGAGCGCGGTGTCGCGCGACTGGGGTAATGAAGACGAGCTGCTCGATCGCGACTTCGATCCGGCGGCCGAGATCGCCGACTGCCAGAAGAGCATCGATCAGGTGCGCGACCAGGCGAACGATCGCCAGCACATCTCGGTGTTCCGCGAGAAGGGCGCCGAGTCGCTGCGCGCGCAACGGCGCGACCCCGACGACGAAAACGATCTCAAGATCGCGGTCGCCCGCGAGCGCAAGATCTGGATGAACGACGTGCTGACGAAGCTCGGCATGGAGCGCGCGCGGCACTGGGGCTGGACGAACACGTATACGTATACGAAGAGCCTCGGCGAGCAGATCATCCTCAGCGACAAGACCGTGCCGGTCACGATCGTGCGGCCCGCCGTCGTCGAGAGCTCGGTGCGTTATCCGTTCCCGGGCTGGAACGAAGGCTTCAACACGACAGCGCCGCTGATGTACCTGATGCTCAAAGGGCACCGCAACGTGCCGATGGGCGAGGACACCGCGCTCGACGTGATTCCGGTCGATTTCATCGCGGCAGGTATGCTGCTCGCGTGCGCGGCGATCCTCGCCGACCAGCACGAGCCGGTCTATCAGCTCGGCGCGAGCGACGTGAACCGGATCTCGAGCAAGCGGCTCACGCAGCTCACGGGCCTTGCCGTGCGGCGCGTCCACCGAGACAAAGTGGATCGCGGCGAGGACAAGCTGCGCAACAAGCTGCGCGCGCGCCTCGAAGGCATGCCGGTCAGCTACGAGCACTTCGAGAAGTGGTCGGCGCCGATGATCAAGCGCGTCGCCGACGGGTTGATCAATGTGATCGACGAGAAGCTCCCGACGTGGGGTGCGCCGCGCATCGAGGCGATTGCGGAGCGCGCGCGCGACGAGCTGCAGAAGGTGTCGGTGTTCACCGGCCAGATCAACGAGCTCGTCGATCTGTTCAAGCCGTTCACCACAGATCACGACATCTCGTTCCGCGCCGACAATATGCGGGCGCTGTGGGCGCGCGTGTCGCCCGAGGATCAAGACCGGCTGCTGTGGGCGCCGCATCTCGTCGATTGGCGCGCGTACTGGCTCGATACCCACTTCCCGGGTCTGCAGAAGTGGACGTTCGACAAGCTCGACGAGGAATTCGGCGCAAAGCCGAAGAGCGTCTACACGTACAAGGAGCTGGTCGAGCTGTTCGAGGCGACGATCAAGCTGCATCGCAACCGGCCGGCGCTGCGATTGCTGCGTAAGGAGGAGGGCCGCGAGCCGATCTCGTACACGTACGGTCAGCTCGGCGAGCTGTCGTGGCAAGGCGCGGGCGTGCTGCGCCAAGCGGGCGTCGGCCCCGGTGGCCGCGTGATGTTGATGAGCGAGAACCGCCCGGAGTGGGGCATCACCTACTTCTCGATCCTGCTCGCGGGCGCCGCCGTCGTGCCGCTCGACAAGGAGCTCACGATCGCCGAGGTGCAGAACCTCGCCCAGGTCAGCGATGCCCGCGCGCTCGTGATGTCGCGCAAGGTCGCCGAGCGGCTCGCCGGCGAAGCGAATCTGGCGATTCCGGTCGGTGCCGAAGAAGACGACGACGATGTCAACGTCGTGTGGTCGCCGGCGCACCCGGCGCTCGCGCAGTTCCTCGGCCGCCCCGTGCTCGCGTTCGACGAGCTGCTGACGGAGCCCGATGTCTCGGTCGGCGCGGTGAGACCGGAGGTGAAGGGTGACACGCTCGCGTCGCTGATCTTCACCAGCGGCACGACCGGCACGCCGAAGGGCGTGATGCTCACGCACAAGAACTTCACGAGCGTGGTGAGCAAGCTGAGCTCGCTATTCACGCTGTACAAGCACGACAAGCTGCTCAGCGTGCTGCCGCTCCACCACACGTTCGAGTTCACAACCGGCTTCTTGGTGCCGCTGCTCCACGGCGCGTCGGTCGACTACCTCGAGGAGATCGAGGCGGACTCGCTCGCGCGCGCGCTCGAGGACGAAGGCGTCACCGGCATGGTCGGCGTGCCCGCGCTGTGGCAGCTGCTCGAGCGCAAGATCTACAAGAACGTGTCGGATGCCGGCGTGCTCGTCGAGAAGGCGTTCGATTCGATCGTCGATCTCAATCGCTCGCTGCGCGACAAGCTGCCGTGGGACTTCGCGACCGGGAAGCTGCTGTTCTATCCGGTGCACCGCAAGCTCGGCGGCCGAATGCGGTTGCTCATCTCGGGCGGCTCGGCGCTGCCGCCGGATACGATGAAGGCGTTCCGCGGGCTCGGCTTCAACCTCTACGAGGGCTACGGCATGACCGAGTCGGCGCCGGTGCTCACCGTGACGCGACCCGGCGACAAGTTGATTCCAGGTTCGGTCGGTCGCTCGCTGCCCGGCATCGACGTGCGCATCGACAACCCCGACGCGAACGGCGTGGGAGAGGTGATCGCGAAGGGCCCGAACGTGATGGCGGGCTACTTCGAGAATCCCGAGGCCACGTCGCAGACGATCGTCAACGGCTGGCTGCACACGGGCGACCTCGGCAAGATTGACGAGGAGGGCAACCTCTACATCGTTGGTCGCAAGAAGGAGATGATCCTCGGCCCGAGCGGCGAGAACGTCTATCCCGACGAGCTCGAGGAGCTCTACGGCGATAGCGAGTACGTCAAAGAGGTCAGCGTCGTCGGCCTGCCGGGCGAGGTGGGCAACGAGACGGTCGCGGCGCTGTTCGTGCCCGACTACGAAGGCAACCAAGGCCCAGCCGGTCGCGAGCTCGTGCGCGAGCAAGTGCGCGACCACATCAAGAAGGTCAGCAAGGGCCTGCCGCTCTACAAGCGGCTCAAGGTGTTCCACCTGTGGGACTTCGATCTGCCGAAGACATCGACGCGCAAGATCAAGCGCCGCGAGGTCATCAAGGAGCTGCAGCGGCTCGAGCGCGCCGCGAAGGGCGGGGCGGATGTGAAGCAACTCGCGCAGGCCTCGCCGGCGAATTCGTCGTCGTGGATCCTCGACGTGCTCGCTGACGTCTCGCAGAAGAAGCGCGGCACGATCACGAGCGCGACGCCGCTCTCCGAGCTCGGCTTCGATTCACTGATGTTCACCGAGCTCGCGGTCGCGATCGAATCGGCGGGCGTCGCGCTGCCCGATCCGGCGGAGCTCACCGGGCTCGAGACCGTCGCCGACGTCGAGAAGCTGGTATCGCGGCTCGGTGCGAAGCAAGAGCTGCAGCGCGGCGTGCCCGGCAAGGCGAAGGCGGCGAAGGCGAAGAAGACCGAAGAGTCGAACGCAGACGACGATATCAACGTGCCGCGACCGCTCGTGTCGCTCGGTCGTCGTGCGCTGCGCGGGGGCATGAAGGCGCTGTACGAGCGCGTGCTCGAGACCGACATCTTCGGCTCGACGCAGGTGCCGCCGTTCGGCGGTTATATCGTCGCGGCGAACCACGCGAGCCACCTCGACACCGGCCTCGTCAAGTACGCGCTCGGCGAGCAAGGCGAGGCGCTCGTCGCGCTCGGTGCGAAGGACTACTTCTTCGAGGATCCGGTGCGCCGGATGTACTTCGAGAACTTCACGAACGTGGTGCCGATGGAACGCCACGGCTCGTTGCGCGAGTCGCTGCGCCTCGCCGGCGAAGTGATCCGCGACGGCTACATTTTGCTTATCTTCCCCGAGGGCACGCGCAGCGAGACCGGCGTGATGGCCGACTTCAAGCCGTCACTCGGCTACCTCGCGATGCAGAACAAGTGCGGCATCCTGCCGATGTACCTGCACCGCACGCACGAGGCGATGCCGAAGGGCCGTTACCTGCCGAAGCGCGGCGAACGAGTCGCGGCGTACGTCGGTCCGTACCTGCCGTACGAGGCGCTGTTGAAGCTCGCGGGCGATCGCACGCGGTCCGCGCAGTACCGCGCGATCACCCACAACGTCGAGAGCACGATCCGCCGGCTCGCCCCGCAGGAAGCAGCGTGGACGCTCGGCGAAGCCGGCACGACGCCGATGGCAGAGTGGCTCGAGTCGCAGGGCAAGGCCGTCGCCGAGGAAGAGGCACAACCATGAAGACATCTGTCCTCGTCACCGGCGCGACCGGGTTCTTGGGCGAGCACCTGTGCCGCGTGCTCGTCGATCAGGGTCACATCGTGCGTGGGCTCGCGCGTACGCGATCCGCGGTACTCGAAAGTATCGGCGTGGAGCACGTGCGCGGTGACGTGCTCGCCGGCGACGAGCTCGATCGCGCGCTCGACGGCGTGTCGGCGGTGTTCCACCTCGCGGGTGCGGTGTCGCGCGATCCGGATGACGGGCAACGCATGATGCGCCTGCACGTCGACGGCACGCGCCGCGTGCTCGATCGGATGGCCGCGGCGGGAGTGCGGCGCATGGTGCTCGCGTCGACGTCTGGCACGATCGGCGTGTCCAAGCGCGAGGAGATCCTCGACGAGAACGCGCCGTACGCGGAAGAGATCGTCGCGGGCTGGCCGTACTACGCCTCGAAGATCTATCAAGAGCGGCTCGCGTTCGAGCACGGCGACCGGCTTGGCATCGAGGTCGTAGCGGTCAATCCGAGCCTGCTGCTCGGGCCGGGCGATCGCCGGTTGTCATCGACCGGTGACGTCCGCAAGTTCATCAAGCGCCAGATCCCGACGATTCCGGATGGCGGCATCAACTTCGTTGACGCGCGCGACGCTGCACTCGCGACCGCCAACGCGCTCGGCCAAGGCAAAGCCGGTCAGCGCTACCTGCTCGGCGGTCCGAACTGGACGACAAAGGAATTCTTCGCGCGCCTCGGTAGGGTGGCGAACGTGTCGCCGCCACGCCTCAAGCTGCCACCGAAGGTGAACAAGTGGGGCGCCTCCATCGTGGAAGAGCTGTATCGGTGGCGTGGTAAAGAGCCGCCGGTCGACCGCATCAGCGTTGAAATGGCGGAGCACTTCTGGTGGATCGATTCGTCAAAAGCGCAGCACGAGCTGGGGTTCAGCCCGCGGGACCCCCAGCTGACGCTCGTGGACACAGTCAGCTATCTGAGACAGGGCGTCGACCCCGAGCTATAAATTCGGACGCCATGACGACGTCGCGCATCGCACGCTTTGCGGTTGGCGAAGCGGTCACGGTGCTCGTTGGTAGCAAGGCAGGCGAGCACGCGGTGGTCGAGCATGTCGTGTGGAGCGAGCGCGATCGCTGCCACTACTTCTATCTCGAGCAGGCGGCTCGCAAGCTGTCGCGCGGTTACCGCGCCGACGAGCTCGCCGACGGCATGGGCGACACGCTCGGCGAGTAGCGCGACGAGCTGCGCTACGGGCGGATGAAGCGCACGGTGAGCTTCGGCGCGTACATGCCGGCGGGCGCGTGATCGCGCTGGCGAACCTCGAACGACGGGCCGACCGTGTCGAAGATGAACAGGATCGGCTGACCGGTCATCCAGCCCGCCGCGTCGATTCGTTCTTGCACGATCGCCGCGAGCGACGGCGACCGCCGCATGCCGGTTCCGAGGTTGGTTGCGACCCACGCAACGCGCGCGGTGCCACGCGGTCGATTCGAGATGTTGTTGTTCAGCGACATCAGCGCAGCTGGGTTCGCGCTCGCTTCACTTGTGATCGACACATTCGGATCGTCTTCCGTTGCGCCGGTATCGAGATAGACGTCGAGGTACGCGTCGACGACCGTCGCGCCGCGCGGCACCTGCGGCAGTGCGAATCGCATCGCGCCCCAATGATCGGCGGTGTAGAGGCTCATCCACGAGTACGAAACCAGCACGGCGCCGGGCGGAGGATCCTGGAGCGCGTCGTCGTTGTTCGCGGCGAGCGTCACGACGACTTCGTCGATCTGCGCGTCGGGCGGAATCGCCACCACGTCGCCGGGGATGTCGCCATCGTCGACGAGGCCGCTATCGCCGGTCACCTCGGGCTCGCCATGGTCGAAGCGGCACGCTCCGATCACGAGCATCAAGCCGAGCCACCCGCCGCGCATTCGCTCATGATACGCGGGTCGCCACGCGGCGTGCAGCTACTTCCAAAGGTTGCGCGCCTGGATCACGGCGACGATCGCGTCGTGAAACGCGGTCTGTCCTTTCAGGCGGCCGGGGCTGCGTTCGTCAAAGCTCAGCGTCAGCTCGTCGGGACCATGGAAGAAGTGGCCCTCCGCGTACGGCTTCGTCGCACCCTTCTCGTAGAGCTCGATGCCAAACCGCGGGACGCCACACTTGCACGCGTGATCGTCCGCGGTCGACACGTCGGGCAGCGTTGGGTTCACGCGGGCTAGCTCGTCAGCGGTCATCCGAAATCGCGCCGGCGAGCCCATCTGTTCGGGCGGGAACGTTTCGTAGACCCAGACGCTGACTTCGGTGCCGTAGCGCGCACCGCTGCGTGGCACGTGACTGCAGCCAGATGCGAGCAGGGTGCACGCGACGAGGAATGCCATGCGGACGTAGCCCATGACGCCTCGAACGCCGCCGCCGCGGGTTGCTTACGCTCGTCGTGAGCTCGAGCGACCAACCGTCGCTAACGTTAGTCGTGGCGACTTGTCAGCTCGAGCGACCAACCGCGCAACGTGCCTGCGTTCCCGCCGAAGTAGTCGGTTACTTGAAGGATCCACGTGCCGTTGACGGCGGAGTCGCGTTCGAGGTTCGCACCCACCACGACGCGCGCGTACCCGCCCGAATCGACATCCCAGATCAGCGACTCGGCGCTGCTCGGCTGGAACAGCACGATGTAGAGGTCCTCCTTGCGCGGATGATCGATGTCGAGGTGAACGATCAGATCCTCGGCGACGCTTGCGAGCCCACTGACCTCGATCGTGCGCTGCACCGACGTCGCGTTATCGGGAATCGCGATTGCGGTGGCGTCGCTGAACGTGCCGGCCATCCATTCGGGGCGGCAATGGCCGACGTCGTAGAACGTCGTGCCCGCGCAGATCAAACCGGTCGCGCACTCGTCGGTCGCTGCGCACTCGCCATCCTCCGCCGTTGTCCCCGAGGCGAGCAGGGCGCTCGCGTATGCGTGGAGACCCTGCATCGTCGACGCGCCGACGCCCGCCACACCCGCGACGCCGGCGAGCGACGTGTAGGGCCGGTTGCCGACGATGGCCGACGCGCCATTGCCGTAGACACCACCGGCGACCATCTGATCGCGCGTGTGCATGTTCGCGATGTCGAGCGCCTGCCGCGCGGTCGCTTCGTCGAACGTGACGCCGTCGAACGTGCCGGCGAGCGACGTGCTCGTCTGGTGCTTGCGCGCGTGCCACCACGTCGTGGCCTGGCCGCGCATCG
Source organism: Kofleriaceae bacterium (assembly GCA_036524455.1). Lineage (GTDB taxonomy): Bacteria > Myxococcota_A > Polyangia > Haliangiales > Haliangiaceae > JABFXX01. Next base: position 23,539 of record DATDCH010000279.1, read on the forward strand.
CGCCGAGCGCGTTGCCCCCGATGAGCGGTACCGCAGCGAGCGCGGCCAGGTTCGCGAGTGGGCGTGCGGCCATGACGTTTGCGGCTGCGCGATCGTCGAGCAGACCGTTGAGGACACCAATCGGCACCGTGTTCGCGCCCCACACCACGATCTCGGCCTGCCAACCTTTGAACGAGATGCCCTCGTGGTGCTCCGTCACCGGCGCGGGATGCACCGCTGCATACGCAGCGAGCTTGCGAAATGCCGCGTCGCCGACGTACGGCACCGCGTCGAGCTCCATGACGTCGGTGAGCTCGTTATCATCGATGCTCGGAAACCGCGCATCCGCTCCAGCGCGATAGGTGTCGATCGCGACTGCTGCGCGCATATCGAGATCGACTGCGCCATCGAGCGTCGCGCGATCGACGCCGGGATAGTTGACGAGGTCGAGCACGCGCTGCGCTTCGGCCTGGGTCAGCGCCTGCGCGAATTCGCTATCCTCGGCGAAGGGATCGCCAGACACCGCACAGCCCGTGACGAGCAGGATACCGAGCAGACGCATCATACCCAGGCATTCAGCAAGGCCTGCGCCGACGACCCGAATGTGAAAACAGAGGCTTGCAGGCGTTTGCTTGCGACGCAGCAACAAGAGTTGCATCTGTGCAACTACGCTGTCGCCACACCGAACGTCGGACCTGCGGTGATAATCGAGGTGTGAGGGACCCGGGCCGACGCGCCGGCACGTCGTCGACGGCTCAGTCGACAAGTGCAGCGACGATCGCCTGCGGTCTCGTGCTGCTGGTCAGCGCCTGCCGCTTCGATCACGGCGACGCCCGCGGTGATTTGCCGGTCGACGACGCCGGCGGTGACGGGTCGGATTCCGGATCGGGATCCGGATCGGACGACGCGGGCATGACCGACGCGACGATCTCGGCGCACGCGTGTCAGAGCGATGCCGCGTACGTGCCGAACCCGCAGACGTCGGTGCGCTATCGCGCCGTGGCGACACCGCTCGGGTGGAGCGCTGCGCAGCAGGACTGCGCGAGCAAGGGCGCGCACCTGGTCGTGATCGGCGACGCGACCGAGGACGTGTACATCGATGGCCTGCTCGTGACCGAGACTTGGATCGGATACTCGGACATCGCCGTCGAAGGCACGTTCGTGTGGGTGACCGGCGCGAGCGCGGGCTACACGAACTGGCGTCCCGATGGCAATCCGAACGATGGCTCGGGCACCGAGCCGCAGGACTGCACCGAGATCGACGAGGCGGGCGGGACCTGGAACGACGAGAACTGTCCCGAGCCTGGCACGTACGTCTGCGAGTGCCCGCCGCCTTGACCGACGTACGCGGCCCTCGGCTTGCCTAACGCTTCCGCTTCATCGCCGGTCGCATCGGATCGTCGAGCGGCACGTTGCGCGGGATGAAGCCGAAGCCGATCGCGCCGGTCGCGGCGATCGCGAGCTCCTTTGCGCGCTTTGCGTCGACAGGGCCGAGCTGGCCCTCGACGATCAAGTGCGCGAGGCCGTGCACGAGCGAGTTCGCCGCGAGCAGCAGCTCGTCGACTGGAATGGCTGCGATCTCTCCCGCTGCTTGACCCGCTTCGAGATCGGCGCGCTGCTGCGCGTGCCACGCGTCCATGCCCGCGCGCTGTGCGTCGGGCAGCTTCGCGAGCAGGCCGGGCACGGCGAGCGCGCGGAAGTGCTCGGGATGCGCGACTGCGAACTGCACGTACGCGATACCGACGTGACGAAACCGCGCGAGCGAGTTGTTGCTAGCCTCGGCCAACGCAGCCTCGGCGGTCGCCGCGAGTCGGTCGGCACACTCGGCCGCGATCGCGGCGAGCAGCTCGTCCTTGTCGGCGAAGTGGCGATAGACCGCAGGCGGCGTAACACCCGCGCGGGTGGCAACACCGCGCAGGCTGAAACCATCCGGACCGTCCTCGGCGACTGCACGCATGCCGGCCTTGATCAAAGCCTCGCGCAAGTTGCCGTGATGATATGTCTGTCGCCTCGGAATGTTTACATTGTTCACTTTTTGGCTTGCAGGTCAACTCAAAATGTTTACAGTGTTCACATGGTCGCTGCGACGAAGCTCCCCAATTCACCCGCCCCGCAGTCCAACTTGTCTCAGCGCCTGTGGACGCAAGACCTGCCGCGCGAGCACGGCTTCGAGCCGCTCGAGCTCGAGGGCAAGCTGCCTGCCGAGCTGCGCGGCACGCTGTACCGCAACGGGCCCGGTCAGTTCGGTATCCACGGCACTCGCTATTCGCATCCGTTCGAGGCCGACGGCGCCGTCACGGCCGTGAGGATCGAGAACGGTCGCGCGTTCGGCGCGTCGAAGATCACGCCGAGCGCGGGTCTCGTCGAAGAGCGCGCCGCGGGCCGCATGCTGTACGGGCTCAAGGCGCCGTGGCTGCGCCGCGTGCGCAACATGATCAAGAATCGCCAGAAGAACACGGCGAACACGAACGTGATGATGTGGCAGGGCAGGTTGTACGCCCTGATGGAAGCCGCGCTGCCGACCGAGCTCGATCCGGTCAACCTGGCGATGCGCGGCGAGACGAACCTCGACAACACGATCGTGTCGTTCTTCAGCGCGCACCCGCACCGCGTCGAGTCGCGGCGCGCGATCTACAACTTCGGCCTCGAGTACGGCCGCCATACGAAGTTGCACCTCTACGAGCTCCCCGACGTGGGTGCCGCGCGTCGCCTCGGCGCCGTCGACCTGCCGGCCGCGCCGATGCTGCACGACTTCATCGCGACTCACACGCACCTCATCTTCTTCGTGTCGCCCGTGCGCGTGCACGTGCCGCGCATGCTGCTCCAGATCGGCGGCTTCCAGGATCTGTTCCAGTGGAAGCCCGAGCACGGCACCGAGATCATCTGCGTGCCGATCGACCGGCCGAGCGAGCCCGTGCGGTTCACCGTCGAAGCGTTCTACCAGTGGCACTTCACGAACGCGTTCTCGCGCGGCAACCAGCTCGTCGTCGATTACGTTCGCTATCCCGACTTCGCATCGTTCTACGAGATCGGTGCCTTCTCGAATGGCGGCGGTTACAACGCGCTCGGTAACAGCTGTGCGCACCGCGCGGTGATCGATCTCGACACCAAGACGCTGCGCTCGGAGCCGACGCTCGCGCGCGCGTGCGAGTTCCCGAGCGTCGCGCCGGGCCGTGAGGGCACGGAGCACGCGCTGTCGTACCTCGCGCTCGAAGAGCTGCGCGGCATCGGCAAGCTCGACGCGCACACGAGCATGCTGACCGAGCACATGCTGCCCGACACGCAGCGCATCACAGAGCCGCTATTCGTGCCGCGCGCGAACGCGACCCGCGAGGACGACGGTTGGCTCGTCGCGCTCATCCACGACGAACCGACGAATCGCGCGTGCCTCGGCGTCTACGACGCGGCGCGAATCCCCGATGGCCCGATCGCGCGCGCGTGGTTCGATCACCAGGTGCCGATCACGTTCCACGGCACGTTCGCGCCTGCGAAGTAGCCGCCCGCTCGTTGAAATTGGTCGGTCTAAGAGAACGATCGTCATAGCAACCTGCGCAGCGTCGTGTGCAGTCGCGAGCCCCTGCCACCACATGCTCGCCACCGCTGTTTCGACGAGTTGGGCATCGGCACGAGAGCTGCTGAAGCGAAGTGCGTGCGCTCCACGCTGTGTCTGTTCGTGCTGGGTTTTGCCGCATGCGACGTCGGTGCTATCGAAGTCGAGCCCGACGACGAAGGCGATCCCGAGCCCGCACAGCCGCTCGCACTCGGTGCCGAGGCGCGCATGGCGACCGCCGACGAGGCGACCGTCGCGCAGATCAATCCGTATTACGGCGGCAGGTTCTCCGACCTCGACACCAAAGGACCGGTCACGTATCGGACCGCGCGCCGGATGGCCGCGTTCATTCGCGATAGCTGGCCGCGACTCTCCGTGATCGGCATGCAAGAGATCGACAACGTCGAGAACGCACAGAAGCTCGCCGAGATCCTCGCCACCACGACGGGCCACCCGTGGAACGTGCAGCACTTCGGGCGCGGCTCCGACAACATGCCGTCGACGCAAGAGGCGATCTTCTGGCGCAGCGATCTATGGACACCGATCGAAGTGCTCGGCACGCGCCAGGTCGAGGCGCTCGATACCGCACGCGGCCCGAGCACGCTCAGCGTGCGGTTCGGCGGCCTCTTGCTCAGGCGCAACGGCACCAACCGCGAGCTCGCGATGTTCACCGGCAAGCTCGCGTGGCTCGGCCGCAAGCACAACGGCGTACCGATCGATAACGGCGATCGCGCGGAAGAAGTCGATCGCCTGATGACGTGGATCGACAACAAGCTCGCCGCGCATCCGAACGCCACGCGCGTCGTCGCGATGGACGTCAACGCGGAGTACGACACCGCGCCGTGGCGGCACATGCGCCGGCAGTTCGGCGACGGTGGCGACGATCGCCCGACGCACTGGACGTTTGGGGCGAACCGGTTCGACGGACTGTTCTGGGACTACGACGCGGGCGCGAAGCGCAGCGACAATTTCGGCTTCGTCGGCGGTCCGTATCGGAGCGCGAACTTCGGGTCTGACCACCGCGCGGTCGCTGCCCGCATCAAGCTGCGCTGAGGAGATGCCATGAAGAAGCTGTACTGGTTGATCGTGATGGCATCGTGCGGAGTCGGGGAGTACGACGACTACGACTACGACGACGGCGAGGACGAGAACGACGAGGTCTTGGCCGCCGCGAACGTCGATCCGAAGAACCTCAACGTCGGCTTCAATAACGGCTTCGCGACGCAGTTCGCGTACTACCCGGGCTTCTTTGCCGCGTCGGTGCCGTCGCCGGCCCGGCTATGCCACGCGTACGTGTCGTGGAACGTGGCGCATCAAGCGCCGTGGTCAGGCTCGATCTCCGACCACGCGTCGCGCGCGTTCATCGACGACTGGCTGCAGAAGGCGCAGGGCAAATGCGACGAAGCGCTGATCTCGTTCAAGGCGATGCAGCCCGGGGATCCGCCGGCGACCGCGGCGTTCGCGGACGCGTTCGAGAAGTTCGTCAAGGTCAACTGGGCTGCGGAGACCGGCTTCACCGGCAAGCTCGCGTACACGGCGTGGAACGAGCCGAACAACGGCGATGACGCCGGCAACGGTCTCGGCAAGGTGATTCCGCCGCGCGTCGCCGCGCGTTACTACCTCGTCGCCGAACGCGCGTGCCGTAAGCATGGCTGCAAGGTCGCGGCCGGTGACTTCGCGTCCAACGGCAACATGTGGGACGACTTCCGCTGGAACTGCTCGAACGACAACGTGCCGCCATCGCAGCTATGCGCGACGAAGAGCAGCATGAATCCCGACGGGCGCGGCGCGAGCTACCTCGATATCTACAAGAACGAGATCCACAATCGTGCGCCCGACCTCGGACTAGGCACGGGCTTCCGGCCGAAGTACTTCGCGTATCACGGCTGGCACGACTCGAACCGCTACCTCAACGCCGGCGATCACTGCTCGAGCTACGAGACGTGCACGCTGCGCCGTCTGCTCCGCGCACTGCGCGGCAGCTGGGGCGAGGTCGTGATCTGGAATACCGAGGACGGCGTCGGTCAGACGACGGCGCCCGACGATCGCGAGCAAGCATGCGCCGCCGCGTTCCTGCTGCGCCTCCACACGATCAGCCCGCGCATCAAGCGCCTCTACGTGACGCGCCTGCGCGGTGGCCCGGGCACGCTCGTCCGCGCCGATGACACGCAAAGGCCCGCATACGGCGTGCTCGCGAACCGCCAGCGGCAGTTCAACGGCAACTGCCGTTAGAGCAGCGTCAGCGACGCGCATAGCTTCTCGAGCCACGCCATCGTCGCGTCGGGATTCGGCACGCCGCCCATCTTCGTCTGATGCGCGCGGCAGGCGACCGCCACGTCGCCTTTGGGCTTGACCACGTGCGCGCGCACGGTGGCCTTGTCGGTCGTGTGCGTGAGCATGACGAATCCGTCGGGCGTCGTCTCCTGTTTCGCGATGACGTTCTTATCCATGTCGAGCATCGCGCTGTCGGTGAAGGCGCGCATGTTTGTGGGCGTAGACGCAACGAACGACACGCTCACGCTGGGCTCGCTCAGATAGTTCGCGACGTCTGGGCGCCAGCGCTTTGCGATCAGGCCGGGGTCGTCTTCGCTCTGGTTGCCGAGCGCCTGGAACTTGAAGCCCGCCGGCACCGCGAGCTTGAACGCGATGCCTTTGACCTTGCTCTCGATCGTCGCGTCGAGCGGCTTGTTACTCCAGTCGCCGGCGACCGACGCACTGGACGATACGCCGTCGACCTTGCGCTCGATCAGCTCGTCGAGAGGCGCGTTGCCTTTGTCCGCGCCGGGCTCAGCGGTCTTGCCGCAGGCGACGAGTACAACGCATAGCAAGAGGCGATTCATCATGGCAGGACGCTACAAGAGCGTCAGCGACGCGCACATCTTCTCGAGCCACGCCATCGTCGCGTCGGGGCTCGGCACGCCGCCTTGCTTGGCCTGCGACGCGCGGCAGTTGAGGTGGACGTCGCCTTTGCGCTTGAGCAGCTCCACGCGCACGATGCCCTTGTTCTTCGTGTGATAGAGCATGACGAAGCCGTCGGCGGTCTGCTCTTTCTTCGCGATGACGTCCTTGTCCTTGTCGACCATCGCGTCGCTGACGAAGCCGTCGAGGTCCTTGGCCGGAATCGCCGCGTACGACACGCTGACGCTCGGCTCGCTGAAGTAGTCCTTCACGTCGGGACGCCAGCGCTTCGTGATCGACTCGGGGTTGTCTTCCTTGTCGTCCCCGACGCCGTCGAACTTGAAGTTCTTCGGCACCGAGAGCTTGAACGGCACGCCTTTGACCTTGCTCTCGATCGTGGCATCGAGCGGCTTTGCGCTCCAGTCGGCGCCGGGCTCTGCAGGTTTGCCGCAGGCGAACAGGAGGGCAGCGATCAGCACATGCTTCGTCATGCGGCGACCGTAACGCAGCGAGGCGGTAAGATCGACCCGTGGCTGGCGATGCCGACGAGGACATGCGGGTTCCCACGGCGTGGGACACGTGGCTGCGCTGGGCCCGTTGGTTGGGCGTGGCCGCTCCACCGCGCGGCTATCAGCTGACGCGCTGGCTGATCCTGCGCTTGCTCGGCTTCGTCTACGTGTTTGCGTTCCTCGGCCTCATCTTCCAGGGACCGGCGCTGCTCGGCTCGCATGGCCTCACGCCGGTCGCGACGTTCGTCGACCTCGTCACCGGCGACGGCATGACGTTCTGGGACAACCCGAGCTTCTTCATGTGGGGCGCGTCGGATACGGCGCTCGCGGTGTGGGCCTACGTCGGGCTCGCGCTCGCGATCGCGTGCACGCTCGGCTACGCGAACCTGCCGTCGCTGCTCGCGCTGTGGTTTATCTATGGCAGCTACGAGCGCGTCGGTCAGCTGTGGTTCTCGTTCGGCTGGGAGATCCAGATCCTCGAGACCACGCTGATCGCGGCGTTCCTCGCGCACCCGTGGGATCCACGGCCGCTCGCGGCGCGGTCGCCGCCGACGACGGCGATCGTACTGATGCGCTGGATGGTGTTTCGCATCATGCTCGGCGCGGGTCTCATCAAGCTGCGCGGCGACGCGTGCTGGAGCGATCTGACGTGCCTCGATTACCACTTCGAGACCCAGCCGATCCCGAATCCGCTGTCGCCGTTCTTTCACCATCTCCCGCAGCCGTTGCTCGCAGCCGGCGTCGCCGCGAATCATCTCGTCGAGGTGATCGCACCGTTCTTCGTGTTCGGTCCGCGCAGGCTGCGGCTGATCGCAGGTGTGATGATGCTCGGCTTTCAGGTCGTGCTGATCCTGAGCGGCAACCTCGCGTTCCTCAACTGGTTGACCGTCGTGCCGATCCTCGCGTGCTTCGACGACGATGCGATCTTGCGCGTGATGCCGCGCCGGTTGCGCGCGTGGGTGAAGGCGCGCCTGGCGCCGGTGCAGCCGCGCAGCGGGCGTTGGCTCGCGATCGCGATCGGCGCATCGATCATTCCGCTCATGATCTGGCCGCCGCTGTTCTTCGGGTTTGTGCTCGGTGCGACGGGTCTCGCGATCGCGAAGCGACTCGACTGGCACCAACTCGTGGTCGGCGTCTTCGCCGCGCTCGTGATCGTGAAGAGCTGGCCCGTGATCGACAACTTGACCGGTAAGAAGCAGGCGATGAACCGCAGCTATGACGCGCTCGCGCTCGTCAACACGTACGGCGCGTTCGGCGCCGTCACCTACGAGCGGCACGAGATCGTCATCGAAGGCACGCTCGCGGACGATCCAGAGACTGGCGAGTGGCGCGCCTACGAGCTGCCGTGCAAACCAGGCGACGTCACGCGACGCCCGTGCGTGCTCGGCCCGTATCACCGGCGGCTCGACTGGCTGATCTGGTTCGCGGCGATGTACGAAACGCCTCGCGAGCATCCGTGGCTTGTCCATCTCGCGTGGAAGCTGCTCGACGGCGATCGCACGATCCGCGAGCTGCTGATCGATCCGTTCGACGGCGTGCCGCCGAAGTGGGTACGGATCCGGCGCTACCTCTATCACATGGAGCCGTACAGCTCCGACACGTGGTGGACGCGCGAGCTCGTCGACGACGAGTGGCTACAGCCGGTGAACAAGGCCAGCGAAGGCTTCGCCGAGGTTCTCGCGCGTTATCGCTGGCCGTCGCCGAGCGTTCACTGAGGCAGATGCGCGAGCTGCGCGCGTTGCTCGGGGAACGCATCGGGGCTGATCGCATCGATTCGCTCGAGTGCGGCCTTGCGTGCCGCCGCCGCGCCGGCCTTGTCGCCGCGCTTGGCCAGCACCTCGGCGAGAATGACCTCGGCGTGGATCACCGCGATGCCGGATGTCACCTTCGCGAGCGCCGCCTCCGACTCCGCCGAACGGTTCGCCGCGTGCGCGAGCCGCGCCTCGAGGATCCAGACGTCGGCGAGCGCAGGGTTGTCTGCACCGAGCAGCTTGATGACGGCGGGGCGAACCCGATCGAGGAGCGTGCGTGCTTCCGCGAACCGGCCTTGCTCGAGCCGCAGCTGCGCGAGGATCAGTTCCGTCGAGAGCGAGTCCGGCCCCTGGAGGGTTCGGTCGATTTCGGCGACGCGTGCAAGCTCGCGCTCGCCCTCCGCGTACCGGTTCGCGCCGATCTGCGCCTCGGCGATGCTCCGACGCGCACTCGCGATGTCGCGCTTGCTGCCGCCGGCCTCGGCCACCTCGAGAACCCTCTGCAGCTTCGCGATCGCGGCGTCGTAGCGTGCGAACATCATGTCGATGTTCGCCAGCCTCGCGCCTGCGTTGATCACCTGCGCATGGTCTGGACCGAGGGCGGCGACGAGCGTCTCGTAGCCCTTCGTCAGGTCGTCAATCGCACCGGGGAAATCGTCGTGGGTGAGCAAGAAATCGCCACGCGCGAGGCGCGCATCGGCGTAATCGGGATGCGCAGTGCCAAGCATCTCGCGCACCGCGTCGACCTCGTGCGTATACGCCTTTCGAGCTTCCTCGATCCGGCCGAGCCCGCCGAGCAACGCACTGTGGATGCGGTACAAGCTCGACGCGAGTCGCGGTTGCTGCTTCGCCTCGAGGGTGGCGATCGTGCGCTCGACGCGCGTGAGGGCTTCGGCATAGTTGCCCTCCATGACCGGCAGCGTCGCGTCGATGGCGAGCCAGCTCGCGCGCAAGGCCTTCGGATCGCCGATGCGACGCAGCGACGCATCCGCCGTGCTCGCGTACTCGCGAGCTCGCGCTACGTCGGAGAGGCCGACAGCGGTTCGGGCGAGTTGCACGTAGGTAGCCGAGGTCGTTTCGTCGTCGCTCGACGCGATGGCGAGGTTCAGCGCCTGATCGAGCTGTGCCTTGGCGTCGGTCCAACGCGACTGCGCTTTGAGCAGACTGCCGACCGCGAGTGCGGCGCGCGCTTGCAGGGGACCGTATCCGAGCGCATCGGCTTCGCGCTGGGCCCGCTGGAGGATCGCGTCGGCGTCGGCGTGCCTACCGGCGCGGATCAACGCGTCGCCCTTCGCAACGTCGCGCTCGAGCATATTGACCTGCGACGCGATCGCCGCCGGCGGTGGCGCGACCTTGCGCAGGCTCGCGACGTCGGCGCAACGTGCGAGATCGGGCAGCGTCAATGCGACCTCGAACGCGCTGCGCGCGTTGCTGAGGTCGGTCACGCCCAGTGCGTCCGCGGCATTCGCGATTGCGCGCAGTCTCTGATCGAGACATGCGATGCGCAGGTCGAATCCGGCGTCGGAAACCTCGGCGCGGCAGGTGTCCTGCCACGATTGCTTCCAGCTCGCACCATAGGCGTCGAGCGCGGCGATCGCGCGCCCGATCGACGTGCCGGCATACGGCGCTTTGCGGGCGACCACGTCGCGGATCTCGGCGGCGCGTGCCGGCGTCCATGCTTCGGCGAGCCGTACATCGGCCGACCGGCAGCGCTCCGGTTCGCTCGCCGTCGAGCGCGCGACGATCCATACGCCGCCGACCGTCAGCACGGCCCCGAGTGCAGCGATCGCGATTGCGCGCCGCCGGCGAGCGCGGTCCCCTGCGAGCTCGCCGAGCAGCTCCTCGATCGACGGCCAGCGCGCCGCCGGATCCACACGCAATCCGCGTTCGAGGGCGCGGCGGACGCGGCTCGGCACACCTGGATCGCGTGCCGGCTCGACGGGCGCGGTGTGGTCGATGTCGAGCCCGCTGCCGGCAAACGGCAGGGTGCCGTACAGCGCTTCCCACGCCGTCACGCACAGCGCGAACTGATCCGACTGCACGGTCGGCTCGCCGCGCACCTGCTCGGGCGCCATGTACGCGGGCGTTCCCGCGATCAGGCCCGCCTCTTCGCCCTCGGCCTCCGCGCGTGCGAGCCCGAAGTCGCCGACGATAACGCGGCCGCGATCGGAGACGAACACGTTGTCGGGCTTGAAGTCGCGATGGATCAGCCCCGCCGCGTGCGCGGCCGCTAGACCTCGACCCGCGTCGACGAGCACGCGCAGGACGTCACGGACCGAGCGGGCCGACGTGCGCCAGTCGCGTAGCGTGCGTCCTTCGACGAGTGCCATCGCGACGAAGCCGCTTCCTTCATGCTCGCCGACGTCATAGACCGCCACGACGTTTGGATGATCGAGCTTGGCAAGCGCGCGCGCTTCGCGGCGCAGCCATTCGTTCGATCTCCCCTCGCGTAGCAGCTTGATCGCGACCTTGCGGTTGAGCTCGGGATCATGCGCGGCGTACACGACGCCCATGCCGCCGATCCCGAGCTTGCCTTCGATCACGTAGCGGCCGACGGCGGTCCCGGGTGCGAGCAGCGCCAGCTGCGGGCGCGCCATCTCCGGGGCGAACGTGTTCACCGTTTGGGGCACCGTGGTTGGCGCCATCGCGAACGTCGAGAGCACGTCGCGACAGGTCGCACATCCTGCGGCGTGGTCGACGAGCGACGCGCGTTCGCTGTGCGTTCCACTGCCCTTGGTAAACGCGAGCCATTGGTCCGCGGTCGGACACCCCATCCTCGCGAGCGTAGCGCGACAAGTGACCTAGCGTTGTCCCGCTTGGCTCGCGTTGTACTTCGCCCACCAGTCGGCGGTGTATCGCATGCCGCCGAAGTTCGGGATCGCCGGCTTGACTGGCTCCGGCTTGCCACCGGCGCCACCGGTGACTGTGTCGAGTGAACGAGGATCGATCGTGTTGGTGTTGAGCATGGCGCTGGCTAAAGCAGCCGGCATACCAACGCGCGATCGGCGCAAGCCACGGATTGCAAACGGTGCCCCAGGCGGCCGTCGCCGCGACTGGTATACACGTTGTTTCCCAGCGTACCCAGCGTCAGTGGCCGCGGAACAGCAGCCAGGTCCACTCGAGCATCACCGATTCGGCGATGCCGGTCGACGCGGGCATCGCGACCGGGCAGGTCATGCCCCGGCACGCAACATCGAGCATCGGATCGCGACGCGCAAACCCGACGCGGAGCGCGATCTGCCACGCGCCGCCGTTGCCCGACAGCTCGTAGCCGCCGCCGATCTGCAGCTCGCTCTGGCTCTTGTCCATCCCCGGATCCATGTCGTTGACGCTCCAGAAGCCGGTGCGCCGTGCGGCGCCGAGCTCGCCGTACCACGCGCGAGACTGGCGCCCCCGTCCCCAGAAACGGGCGATGTCCATGCGCAGCGAGACGCCGGCGCGATGCACGCGCGTGGTGTCGTCGAACATACTCAGGTACGAGTAGTTGAGCTCGCCGGTGAAACGGCCGGCGGATGCGCCGACACCGAACATCGGACCGAACTCGTGCGCTTCGGGAATGTTGCGGTCGACGCCGAACGTCATGCCGAACCGCACTTGCGGATCGGCGACGGCGGGCGCGCTGCACAATGCGATCAAGACACCGGCAAGCAACAGGCGCGACATCCGTCAAAGATGACGAAGCGTGATCCGAACGGCAAGAACCGAATGCATCACGTTCCGGTCGCGAAGATGATTTCGGTCCGGTCGATGAAAGCGTCGATCGGGAGTGCGCTCCAGCGCTCGTCGACGCGCTCGAGCAGTTGCCGCCGTTTGCCATCCTCCAGCGAGGCGAGGAAAGGTGCCTGCAGGCTCGTACGCAATTCGCGAAACTGCTCGCGATCGTGTGGATAGTCAAAGTGATCGCACCACACCCGTGCGGTCTCGAAACCGGCCCGCTCGAGTGCATGACGCAGCGAGAGAGGGTTCATCATGTCGGCGGGCCACTGCGTGAGCGGTGCACCGGCTGCCGAGATCTCCTCGATCCAGACGTCGAGGGCAGGGTAGGTCGGCTTGCCGAACCAGCTCGTCAGCCCGATGATGCCGCCGCGCCGCACGACCCGTCGCACCTCGCGCAGGGCCTGATGCGGATCGGGCACGAAGTAGATGCCGAACGCGAAGACCGCCGCGTCGAACGCCGCGTTCGCGAAGCCGAGCGCCGCAGCGTCCATCACCGCGACGGGGTATTCGGGCGGCACGTGCGCGAGCATCGCGCGCGAGATGTCGACACCGGCGACGATCGCACCCGGCGCCGCGGCGCTGCGGATGTACGGCAGCAGCGCGCCCGGGCCGGTGCCGATATCGACAATGCGGCGCAGTCTGCCGAGCGGCAGCGCGTCGACGAGTTGCTTGCCGTGCGGCAAGAGCGCGTCACCCCATAGCCGCTGGTAGCTGCGCGCGGCGGCGGTGAAGCGATTGCCGTGGTCGCGCGTCGCGGTCATGTCCGCTCACTCACGACGCCAGTCTAACTCGCGAGGCGTTTCTTCTTGAGCGCGATCAGCTCTTGGCTCGAGGGCACGCGGGCGCGCGGACCGGTCGGTACGACGCCGTGTCGCTCGAATGCTTTCTTGTATGCAGCGAAGCTGCCACCCGCGCGATGCGCATCCATGACGGCGAGACCTGCCGAGCTCTCGCCTTGCGCGAGCATGTACTCGATCCACGCCCAGCGCGCCGACGTCGGCCGGACCTCGACCTTGCCGCCGAGCCCCGCCGCCGACAGACCGCGTCGCAGCCGCGCGAGCCGACCCTCGACGACGTCGATGCCCGCGAACTCGGTGCCGTCGAGCGGCGTGTTGCGCTTGGCGACAAACGGCGCCAAGCCGTAAGCGACCTTCGGATGAATCGCGGCGAGCTCCTTCGAAAGCTCGACGAGCTCGTCGACATCGGCGTCGGTCTCGCTCGGCACACCGAGCATCATGTAGACCTTGAGCGTGTGCAGGCGATGCGCCTTCGCGAATTCCGCCGAGCGCAGCAAGTGGTCGGCGCGCGTCGAGCGCTCGACAACGCGACGCATGCGTTCGCTCGCGCCGTCGGCAGCGACGGTCAGCGTACGGTAACCACCGCGCGCGAGCAGACCGACGAGCTCGTCGGTGAGCTTGTCTGCACGCAGGCTCGAGATGCCGACCTCGCGCCCGCCATCGACGACGTCACGCACGATGGCGGCGATGTCGGGATGGTCGGTCACCGCCGCACCGACGAGGCCGACGCGGCGCGTGCCCTCGGGAATGCCCGCGATGATCGCTTCGCGCGGCACGATTCGCATGCCGCCGTTCGTCGACCGCCGCATCACGCAGTACGTGCACCCGCGCGAGCAACCGCGCGCCGCTTCGGTCATGAACATGTCGGCGAGCTCGGTGTGAGGCGTCGCGATCACCGAGCGGGCAGGGAGCAACGCGTCGTCGACGGCGGCGACCTTCGGCACGATCTCGCCGTGGATGTGCGGCAGGTAATAGCCGGGCCGGTCGGCGAGTAGCTGCCACAATCGCTCGCGCACGAAGCCGACCTCGCGCGCCAGCGTGACCAGCTCGACGATGACTTCCTCGCCTTCGCCGAGCACGATCACGTCGCAGAACGGTGCGAGCGGCGCCGGGTTCGAGAACGTGAGCGGGCCGCCGCCGACGATGATCGGGTGCCGGTTGTCGCGCTCGTCGCGCAGCACCGGAATGCTCGCGCGTGTCAGCGTGTCGACGACGCCGGCGATCTCGAGCTCGTACGCGACCGAGTACGCGAGCATCGGATAGCTGCCGACGGGTCGCCCGGTCTCGAGCGTCTCGAATCGCCCGTCGCTGTCGTCGTCGGGCAACATCGCGCGATCGGCCGCCACATGCGGCATCGCGTGCAGCGTGCGGTAGATCTGTTGGTAGCCGAGCGACGACATCGCTGCGCGATACGGGCTCGGATAGACGAGCGCGATCCGCGTCTCGGCTTCCTTATAGAGAGTGCCGCGTTCGGCGGCGAGCAGCTCGCGACGATCCATCAGTAACAATGCTTCTGCCGCTCGGAGCGGACCTTCTCGAGGCCGCGGCCCGCCACCGTCGCCCATACCTCGAAGCATGTCGCGGTCGCGTTGATCGACTGGTTACCGGAGTCGTCGCACTGGAACTGCACGAACTCGACGTCGGGGTTGCCGTCGCCGTTGCGATCGACTGCGTAGATCGTGTCGGTGCCCGTCGGGCGCCCGCCGGGAGACTTGTCGACGGTGAGCAGCCGTGCGCTGCGCGAATCGACCGGCACGTCGATGGTCGCGATCAGCTGACCCTGCGGCGCGTTGAGGTCGCCGCTGTCGAGCGTGCCCTGCGTCATCCACATCATGTTCTGCTGGCAGCCGTCGGGCAGCGGCTGGACCTGGGTCACGCGGATCACACCGAGCACGCGCTGGCTGTCGAGTACGGTCAGCTGGTCGCCGACTTCGGGCGATTTCTCGCTGACGCAATACGAGATCATGTCGACGGTCGACACCGTGCAGTAACGCGGTGTGCCGACGAGCCCGCTCGGCCGGCGCTCGACGCGCACCACCTTGCCCGCACGCGGAGCTGCCTCCGCCTGCGCGAGCAGAGCGACACCGACGAGGACCAGGCCCAGACGCACCCGGACAGCATAGCAGCTGTGCTACGTACCGAGCATGTCGTCTCTTCGGTACGAGGTCAGCGCCCTAGCCCCCGAGCGCCATACCGTCGATATCGAGCTGCGGTTCTCACCGGATGCGGATTCGGTCGACATCACGATGCCGGCCTGGTGCCCGGGAAGTTATCTGATCCGCGACTACGCGCGGTTCGTGCGCGACCTCGAGGTCCACGCCGAGGGCGGCGCGGCGTGCGACGTCACCAAGGTCGACAAGCAAACGTGGCGGATCGAGACCGGCGGCGCGCGCTCGCTGATCGTGACGTACACGATCTACGGGCACGACCTCACCGTGCGCACGAACCACATCGACGCCGACCATGCGTTCCTGCACAGCCCGGCGACGTTCATGTATCCGGTCAACCAGCGCGGCGCGCCGGTCGAGGTCGAGCTGAGCTTCCCCGATGCTTGGGCGATGGTCACCGCAGCGTCGCCGGTCGGTGAGATCTCGGCGCCGGCCGTGACCAGCAAGCGCGGCACCGGCAGCCGGATTCGCGCGGCTTCGATCGACGAGCTCTACGATCATCCGATCCATCTCGGGGAGACGCGCACGTACAACGTACCCGCGCAGGTGGCATGCAAGCTCGCAATCTGGGGCGAGCGTGCACCGGGCGGCATGTTCGAGGAGTCGCGGCTCGCGCAGGATCTGGGTGCGATCGTCGACGATCACATCAAGCGCTTCGGCGAAGCGCCGTTCCACGAGTACACGTTCTTGCTGATGCTCACGCACGAAGGCTATGGCGGCCTCGAGCATCGCGCGTCGAGCGTCAACCTCTATAACCCGCACTTCGCGGCGACCCGCAAATCGTACGAGGGCCTGCTCGAGCTGCTGTCGCACGAGCTGTTCCATGCGTGGAATGGCAAGCGCATCGCACCGAAGCCGCTGCTCGAATTCGACTACACGCGCGAGGCGTACACGCCGTGCCTGTGGGTGATGGAGGGCGTGACGAGCCACTACGATCGATTCGCGCTGCGCTCGAGCGGTCGCATCACGGCGAAGAGCTACCTCGAGAAAGTGCTCGATGACTACGCGCGGCTGCAAGCGACGCCGGGTCGTACGCGGCAGAGCCTCGAGCAGTCGTCGTTCGACGCGTGGATCAAGCTCTACAAGCCCGACGAGTCGAACCTCAATACGACGGTCAGCTACTACCTCAAGGGTGGGCTCGTCATGTTCGGGCTCGATCTCCACATTCGTCGCCGCACGAGCAACGCGCGTTCGCTCGACGACGTGTTGCGCATGCTGTGGAAGCGTTATGGCGCGAAGGGCGTGCCGCATCCCGACGAGCTGCAGCCCGTGTTCGAAGAAGCGACCGAGCTCGAGCTCGGCGAGATCTTCAAGAGCCAGATCCGCGGCACCGACGATCCAAATCTGCGCGCCGACCTCGGCTTCTTCGGGCTCGAGCTCCGCACGTCGGCAGATCCGGTGACCGCCACCGACGGCGCGACCGGCACGTGGCTCGGAGTTGTTACAGGCGGTAACAAAGTCAGCCATGTGTTCGACAATTCACCGGCGCAACTCGCGGGCATCTCACCCGGCGACGAGCTGATCGCCGTCGACGGATTCCGCGCAACGTCTGACAGCGAGCTACGCAGCCTGTTAACGACACGCAAGATCGGCGAGCAAGTTCGCTTCTCGTTGTTCCGTCGTCATCGCTTGCTCGAGGCCGTTGCAGTGCTCAGCCATGCACCACCAACGCGCTATGAATTCGCGACTGTCGCCGAGCCCGGCATGAGCGGCGACGAGTTCACGCGCTGGCTCGGCGAGCCGTATCCGGGTCCTTCGCAAGTACTTGCTACTGTCCTGACGACGGCGCGCTGGGTTTGAGCTGCTAGACTCGGCCGCATGGGTCGGTTCTCAATTTTCGCTGCAGCCGTTGTTACATTCGCGACATTGGCGGCCTGCAAAGACAAGAACAAATCGGAAGGGCTGCCGCCCGCGCAAGAGTGGGGCGCGAGCTCCGGCAGCTTGCCGCCGGCGCCGGGTGGCAACAACCCACACGCGGGCGCGAACCCGCACGCGCAGGCGAACCCGCACGCGCAGCCGGGTATGCCTGCGGGACACCCGCCCGTCGATCAAGTGCACGGCGGTGCAGTGAAGCCCGGCCCCGATGTCGCGGCGATGGGCCTGCAGGGTCCGGATCCGAATCGCCAGATCAATCCGAACAACAAAGTCAAAGGCGTGATCAAGGTCCACGCGAAGGCGAAGGATCGCGTTGCCGCCGGTGGCGCGGTGTTCGTGATCGTGAAGCGCTCGGTGGACGGCGCGCCATCGGGTCCGCCGCTCGCCGTCGAGAAGCTGACGTGGGCGAAAGGCGATCTGCCGTTCGAGATGACCGAGAAGCAGGCGATGATCGCCGGCACCGAGCTGACCGGTGAGGTCATCGTGACCGCGCGTTACGATCAGGACGGCGACGCGATCTCGAAGCAGCCCGGCGATGTCATGGGCTCGGTGAAAGTGAAGATTCCGGCCGAGAAGGTCACGCTGACGCTCGACGAAGTGCTGCCGTAGCTCTGCCTCCGGGTTATAGTTTGGGCGACGTGCGCGGCGCTCCGAGAGGTGAAGTAAGCGCGCGCCTCGTTCGATTCGCGTCGAGAAACGCGCTTCTGCTCACGGCCGTCTTGTTCACGGTGATCGCGCTGGCCCGCATCGTCGCGACGGCGCAGTCGCAGGGGTGGACGTACGACGAGAAGCTGCATCTCGCGTGGAGTGAACGGTTCCTCGAGGACGGAACCTCCGAGCGTTGGAGCAATCCGGGCTACGACTCCAAGACACCGATCAGCGTGCCCAACGTTGTGTTCCGGCAGTGGGCCCCGACCGATGCCCCCGAGTTGGACCGCTTCCTAGCGAGACTGCCGATGGCGGCGTGGTTCCTCGCACTCGTTGCCGGCACATTTCTGCTCGCGCGGAAGCTCGGTCCGCGTGAGGCCGGCCCGTTGGCGGTCATCCTCCTCTGTCTCGAACCAAGCATCATCGCGCATAGCACGGTCGTGACCGTCGACGTGCCGCTCGCGGCGTGCACCGTGGTGGCGGCGTTTGCGTTCGTCGAGTTTTGCGAACACCCGTCGCGCCTGCGCGGGCTGTTGGCCGGCGCTGCGCTCGGGGCGACGCTCGTCGCCAAGTTCAGCGCTGTGCTGGTTGCGGTTCCGCTGTTGGTTGCAGCGGTGGATGCGGTGATCTTCAAGCGCAAGCAAGTACCGATTCACCGCGGCGTTGCCTCGCTGGCGTTGGTGGCCTTGGCAGCCCTGTTCGTCGTCGGCGGCGTCTTTGGGTTCCAAGGCATGTTCATGCCGCTGTCGGAGATCCCGTTCGCCTCGAGGCCGTTCATCTCGCTGACCGAGTCGCTTCCG
>DATDCH010000280.1:0-8808 GCA_036524455.1 Kofleriaceae bacterium
GATCACGAGCTCGGCGACGCGATCGCGGTTCGGTGCTCGGCGAATCGCGCGCGTCGCCTCGACGAAGCTCTGCGGGCTATGCGGCGGCGCGGTCTTCGCCGCTGCGAGGCGCGGCGGTGCCGGTGCCGCCGTGCGCTCCGGCATCGGTACCTTCTTGATCGCCATCCGACCGAGCGCCGCGGTGCCCGCGACGAGTGATGCGGGCGACGGCGTCAGCGGCGAATCGGCGAGCGTGCGCACGTAGGTGCGGCGATCGCGACCCACGGCTTCAGTCGGCTCGACCGCGGTCGCTTGCGCGATCGCGTCGTCGATCAGCTTCGCGAGATCGTCGACTGCTTGCGGCTGGGTGGCGGGCTGCGCCGCGGCCACGCTTGCCTCGTCGGTCGCGCGGCCGGTCGGATGCGCGCTGTCGTCGACTGCGATCGGCACCGCGACGTCGCTGTCGGTGTCGACTGGCACCGGCACGTTGTCGAACTGCGGAAACGGCGTGACGTTCGGCCCCTTGAGGCGGAGGAAGCGCGCGTCGCGCGGCAAGCCGTAGACGCGCTCGAGGTGGTAGCGCACGCGCATCTCGGCCGCGACCGACTGCACGATGTTCTCGGGCGCGCACAGAAACGCTTCGGCGAGCTCGACGATCGCCTCGGCCGGCAGGCGATCGATCACCGCGATCGCGATCTTCTGCTCGGGCCCGACGTGGAGCAGCGGCACCACCGACCACTGCTTCGCGAGCTCGACGGACAGCCGCTCCTGGAGCTCGCGATCCGCTTTCTCGAAGTGGCGGGCGAGCGCCGCGGGCACGTGTTGCTGGCGGCCGAGCGCGCGCGAGATGCCGTCGAGATCGAGCAGGCCGAGCTCGATGAGGTTCGTGCCGAGCCGGCCGCCCCACAGCACCTGCGCGCGCAATGCGCGCTCGATCTGGTCTTGTTCGAGGAGCCGCGCTGCGACGAGGTGCTCGCCCAGTCGGGCCATGTACTTTCGTACTACGCCACGGTGACGTCTTTACAGAGGTAGACGTCCTGGATTGCTTGCAGCAGCTCGACGCCTTCCTTGAACGGACGCTGGAACGCCTTGCGGCCCGCGATCAGACCCATGCCGCCCGCACGCTTGTTGATGACGGCCGTCGTGACCGCCTCGCGCATGTCGCTCTCGCCCGACGACGCGCCGCCCGAGTTGATGAGGCCGACGCGGCCCATGTAGCAGTTCGCGACCTGGTAGCGCGTGAGGTCGATCGGATTATCGCTGGTCAGCTCCGAGTAGACCTTCTTGTGCGTCTTGCCGAAGCCCTTGAGCGCTGGGTCGTTGTAGCCGCCGTTTAGCTCGGGGAGCTTCTGCTTGATGATGTCGGCCTGGATCGTGACGCCGAGGTGGTTCGCCTGGCCGGTGAGGTCGGCCGACAGGCTGTGGTCGCCGTTCGAGGTCTTGAACGCGCTGTTGCGGACGTAGCACCACAGCACCGTGAACATGCCGAGCTGGTGCGCCTCCGCGAACGCAGCCGCGATCTCGTGGAGCTGGCGGCGCGACTCCGAGGCGCCCCAGTAGATCGTCGCGCCGACACCCTGCGCGCCCATATCGAAGCACTGCCGCACGTTGCCAAACAGCGTCTGGTCGTATGTGTTCGGATACGAGAGCAGCTCGTTGTGGTTGATTTTCACGATGAACGGAATCCGGTGGGCGTACTTGCGGGCGACGATGCCGAGCACGCCGAACGTCGAGGCCACCGCGCTGCAGCCACCCTCGATCGCGAGCCGCACGATGCCGTCGGGGTCGAACATCTGGGTGTTCGGCGCGAACGACGCACCCGCCGAATGCTCGATGCCCTGGTCGACGGGGAGGATCGACAAGTAGCCTGTATTGGCCAGCCGCCCGTGGTCGAACATCCGCTGCATCGCACCGAGGACGCGCGGCGTACGGTCCGATGTGCTGAAGATCTCGTCGACATAGCGCGGCGACGGCAGTGTGAGCGATGACGCAGGAATCGTCTTGCTCTGGTGCTCGAGCAGAGCGGCCTGGTCGCCGAGAATCTCGCGAATGTTGCGGATGTCCATACAGAGTGTTTAGCGCCACATAGGAAATGGTTGCAATGAGACCCGGCGGCCCGATACATACGGACACCGGGAGTTAGCCAATGCGTCTACCTATTCTTTTCGCCCTGACCTCACTCGCCGTCGCCGCCTGTGGCGATGACGGTGGTTCCACGACCCCCGACGCCTCCGTCGATATCGGGTTCAACACGCCGACCGTGACGCTCAAAGCGAACATGGAGATCGGCGAAGACCAATGGATGGAGATCGGGCCTGCCGACCTGACCTGTCTCAACACGCCGTCGGCCGACCTCGCGACCAGCGTCGCGGTCACGCTCAACGCAGTCGTCAAAGACTTCCAGAGCGGCAACGCGGTACCGAATTCGATGGTCGAGATTTTCCCCGAGCAGAAGCACACGATGCCGTTCGGCGCCGCGGTCATGGCGGACGCGAACGCGAACCTGACGCTCACGATCCCGACGGGCACGAAGCGGTTCGGCTACAAGATGACCGCGTCGACGGCGCTGCCGACATTCCTGCTCAACCAGGTGGTCAAGCCCGACGTGATGGTGCAGCCGGAAGGCACGTGCAATCCGGCGCCGTGCCGCACGTCGATCCAGAGCGTGTCGAACGCGACCGCGGCGACGCTGCCCGCGCTGATCGGCCAGACCCGCACGGTCGGCACCGGTGTCGTCGCCGGCGCACTGCGCGACTGTCAGGAGCGCGAGATTTCCGGCTTCATCGCGACGATGTCGTCGACGCCGGCGATGCCAAACACGATCGCGGGCGCAGACACGTATTACTTCGACTCCGAGGTCGGCCTGCCGGTGCACCACAACCGCCAGGCGGCGGGCTCCGAAGACGGTCTGTTCATGATCATCGAGGTTCCGGGGACGAGCCCGACCGGCTACGTGCAGATGTGGGGCTTCCCCACCGATGCCGATCTCGCGATGGGCAAGGCGGGCCTCAAGCTGATCGCCGAGCTCCAGGTCCCGATCCTCGCGGATACGGTGATCACCGGCTCGTACGAGCCGCTGCGCCAGTAGCACCGCCTGAGGCATGATGCGGGCTAGGTGACTTCCGAGCCCGACCTACGAGCCGGCCGCGACGCGCTGTACACGTACGTGGTCGTCGCGGTGCTCGTCGCCGTGCTCGTGCAGATCAACGTGACGCTGGCGTACGTCGGTCACGTCGGCAGCGCACTGGTCTCCGTGTTGTTCCTGTACGCGCCGATGATCGTGCTCGGCCGGCGCAAAGAAGATCTGATCGACTACGGCTTCCGCGCCGAGCCGATCAAGCGCGGTCTCGCGATCTGCGGCGTGACGATGCTCGTGGTGTTCCCGCTGTTCGTCGTCGGCTACTTCGGGTTTTACGAGATCGCGTGTCGCTCGGAGGTGCTCGCGCATCTCGTGCCGCGCGGCATGTGCGCGCAGTACGGCGGGCTCGATGCGCTGCACTGGCCGGACTGGAGCTGGTCGCTGGAGACCGACCAGAAGTACATGCTGTCGGCCGGCTTCGTGCTCGTGCAGATGCTCGTCGTCGCGCTGCCCGAGGAGCTGTTCTTCCGCGGCTTCTTGCTCGGCCTGCTCGAGAAGCGGTTCCCACCGAAGCGACGATTCCTTGGCGGAGGCATCGGGCTCGCGCTCGTGCTCAGCTCGCTCGCGTTCGCGATCATTCACATCCCGAAGGAAGGCGATCCGCGAAACCTCGCCACGTTCTTCCCGGGCCTCGTGTTCGGCTGGATGCGCAGCGCGACCGGATCGATCATGGCGTCGACGATCACGCACGGCGCGTCGAACATCCTGGTGCGCGCGCTTCAGCTCGGCAGCATGCGCTGAGCGTGGCTCCGGCGTTTCCGCGATGTGGCGCGAAGCTGGCTTGACGATGTCAGACGGCTCGGGCAACTTCTGCGTCGCTATGGCCCAGGAATACTCGGGGACGGCGCGCAAGAAGCACCGGCACGACCTCGGCGAAGAGGATCACGGGCCCAAGCTCGCGGCGGGAACGACGAAGGCGATCCAGGTCCTGCTCGGGCTCTGGATTGTTCTGACCCTGGGCTTTGTGTTGTACGCACTCGTCGACGCGTCGCGACCGAAGGCGGACATCCCGCCGGCGCTGGTCAAGTGAGTCACGGCTGACCTGGTCAACCGGGGAGGGATCGGTCATGGTGCGGAAACTGCGTTCGGGGGAGCGCGGCTGGACATGATTGCCGACGAGATCATCAACGAGATCCGTAGTCGCGCAGACATCGTCGCGGTGATCGGCCAGCACGTGCAGCTCAAGAAAGCGGGCCGCAACTGGAAGGGGCTGTGCCCGTTCCACGGCGAGAAGACGCCGTCGTTCAACGTGTCCGCTGACAAGGGCTTCTTCCATTGCTTCGGCTGCCAGAAGCACGGCGACGTGTTCACGTTCGTGATGGAGCTCGAAGGCAAGAGCTTCGTCGAAGCGGCCGAGCAGCTCGGCGCGCGCTTCGGCGTCGCGGTCCCGAAGGTCGACGAATCGCCGGAGCTGCGCAAAGCGCGCGGCGAGCGCGTCGCGATGCTCGACATCAACCGCGCCGCGACGGAATTCTTTCGCGAGATCCTCGCCGATGCGAAACGTGGCGAAGCGGGTCGCGCGTACCTCGCGAAGCGCGGCGTCGCCGCCGACGTCACCGACAAGTTCCAGCTCGGCTACGCGCCGCCCGACTGGCACGCGCTCAACGACTATCTCAAGGCCAAGCGCCTCGACCTCGAGCTCGCCGCGCGGCTCGGGCTGGTTGCGAAGCAGCCGCGCGCGGGCGGTTACTACGATCGCTATCGCGACCGGCTCGTGTGCCCGGTGATCGTGCCCGGCGGCGAGATCGTCGGATTTTCTGCGCGCGTGATCGGTGCGCCGCCGCCGAGCGCCGACGGTAGCGAGCCGCCGAAGTACATCAACTCGCCCGAGAGCTCGGTCTACAAAAAGAGCAAGCTGCTGTTCGGCCTGGCGCAGGCGCGCGAAGGCATGCAAAAAGCTGGGCGCGCGGTCCTGGTTGAAGGAAACTTCGACGTCATTTCGCTCCACCAGGCCGGATTCTCCGACGTCGTGGCGCCACTGGGGACGGCGCTCACGATCGAACAGGTGCTGACGCTCAAGCGGCTCACCGATCGCGTCGTGCTGCTCTACGACGGCGACAAAGCCGGCGAGAAAGCGACGATGCACGCGCTGCAGATGTGCGTCGAGGCGGAAGTCGAAGTCCTCGTCGCGAAGCGTCCCGGCAACGCGAAGTCCGGTGGCGGGGGTGTGCTCGCCGACGGGATGGATCCGGACAGCCTCGTCGCATCTGGAGGCAGCGAGCAGCTGCGAGAAGCGATCGATCGCGCGCAAGGCGGCATCGAGTTTTTCTGCTTCGAGGTGTGGGGCAAGGCGCGCGCGAACGCGGACGCGAAGACGCGTGCGCTCGAGGATGCGGCGCGGCTCGCGATTCATATCGAGAATCCGATCAAGCGCGACCTCGTGATCGATACGACGGCGAAGGCGCTCGAGGTCGAAACGTCCGTGGTGCGGACAGCCGTTGCGCGCGCGGCCGCGAACCGGGCGTCGGGCGGCGGACAGTCCGGCGGACGCAGCGGATATCAGACCGGCGGATATCAGAGCGGCGGACCATCCGGCGGACCCAGCGGATATCCGAGCGGCGGACGCGGCGGATATCCGAGCGGCGGACGCGGCGACGCCGGACGTGGCCCGAGTCACCCGAATGCGCCTGGCGGACACCCGAACGCACCCGCCGGACACCCATACGCACCCGATGAGGGCAGCGGCGGATCCGACGGCCGAAATGCGGGCGGACCCGAGGCGCAGCGCGGCAATCCGACGGGGAATGCTGGGAAAACTCCCGGTCCGCCGCCGACCGAGGAGATCGAGCTGATTTCCCTACTCGCAGCCCACCCTTCTCTGATCGCAACCGCCGAGGCAGACAAGGCTTTTTGGCTCTTGACGGACGAGCGGGTTCGTTCCATGTATTCCGCGGCCCGGGCGGGACAATCCTTCCTGGAGCTTGCCCCCGTGCAACTTCCCCCGCCGAGCGCCAAGCAAGTGCTGTCCGGAAAATATTCCGAGAGCAAAGATCCGCGAGCAGTGCTGCTCGCGATGATCGCAGCACTCGAGCAAAAACAAACCATGCTCGCGCACCAGGGACTGCAGAAGTCATTGGTCGAAGCGAAGCGTGGCGGCGGTGATCCCGAGCTCGTGCGTCTGCAGACGCATTTGGCTATCGCGCAGCGTAAAGGTGACCGTGAGTTGGTCGAACAACTCATGGAGAAGATCGCGTCCAACCGAAAGCAGGCAGAGTAACGATGGCACGTACCCCAGCGAAGAAGAGCAGTAAGCATCCACCGACTCCGGCTAAAGCGCCGCCGAGCAAGGACAAGGGGAAGGCAGCGCCTGCAAAGAAGGACGACAAGGCCAAAGAAGCGAAGGCCGACAAGGCCGACGACAAGGTCAAGAAGGTTGCGCCGGCCGGCAAGGGCGCGCCTGCGAAGGCAGCGCCCGCGGGCAAGCAAGCGAAGGCCCCTGCCAAGGGCGGCAAGGTAAGCGCGCCGCGCGACGAGGATGAGGTCGGCGACGGGGACGGGGACGACGACGATGATGATTTCGCGCCGCCTCCAGCGAAGGCCGGCAAGAAGGGCGCTGCGGCGGCAGGCCCGGGCAAGGGCAAGGGCCCGCGTCCTGAAGATCTAGTCGACATCGATGACGACGCCGTGCCTGCGATCGACATCGAGGACGACGACGACGACGAGCTCGGTGGTGCACCGCGCCGGAGCTCGGCGAGCGAAGCCGATGCAGCGGCTCTCGAAGCAGAGACCCGCACCGGCGGCAAAAAGGGCCGCGCCGGCAACAACGCGAACGCCGCGACCAGCGCGAAGGACAAGCTGATCGAGCTCGGCAAGCAGAAGGGCTTCGTCACGTACGACGAGGTCAACGACGCGATGCCCGAAGACGTGGTGTCGACCGATCAGATCGACAGCTGGCTCTCCGCGCTCGGCGATCACGGCATCGAGGTCGTCGACGGTGCCGGCCCGCGCCGTCCTGACATCGTCGACCCGGCCCCGAAGGGCCTCGACATCGAGAAGGAAAAAGAGGAAGGCGAGATCGACGAGGACGAGGAGTACGCGTATTCGCGTACCAGCGACCCGGTCCGCATGTACCTGCGCAAGATGGGCTCGGTCTCGCTGCTCACGCGTGAAGGCGAAGTCGAGATCGCGAAGCGCATCGAGGACGGCGAGCGCAAGATGCTGCAAGCCGTGCTCAACAGCTCGGTCGCCGTCGAAGAGCTGATCGCGATCGGCGATCGCCTGCGCCACGGCAAGATCCGCGTCAAGGATGTCGTCAAGGATATCGACGAGGACGAGGCCGAGTTCAACGAGCAGTTCTACGTCGACCGCGTGTGCAAGATCATCGACAAGGTCAAGCGCCTGCAGCGCGACACCGAGAAGCTCGAGGAGAAGCTCGACGAGAAGGGCTCCACCGAGGGCAAGAAGAAGAAGGTCAAGGAAGCGACCAAGGCCAATCGCGCTCAGATGTTCGAAGAGCTCAGCGATCTGCGCCTCAACAAGCCGACGGTGGATCGCATCGTCGCGCAGCTCAAGAACATCATCGTCAAGCTCGACAAGGCGGAAGCCGAAGTCAAAGAGTGCGAGCGCCGCGCCGGCATGAGCGGCAGCGAGATTCGCAAGACGCTGCGCGAGATGCGCGCGAACCCGACGCGCGCGCGCGCCGTCGGCAAGAAGACGATGCTCACCGTCGCCGACTTCGAGGAGATGGAAGAGCAGATCAAGACGGCGATGCGCAAGGTCGCCGCGATCGAGCAAGAGGCGCGCGCGACAGCGCCCGACCTGCGCTCGACCTACCGCGATCTGCACGAAGGCGAGCGGATGGCGGATCGCGCGAAGAGCGAGCTCGTCGAAGCGAACCTCCGCCTCGTCGTGTCGATCGCGAAGAAGTACACGAACCGCGGCCTGCAGTTCCTGGATCTGATCCAGGAGGGCAACATCGGCCTGATGAAGGCCGTCGACAAGTTCGAGTACAAGCGCGGCTACAAGTTCTCGACGTACGCGACGTGGTGGATCCGCCAAGCGATCACTCGTGCGATCGCCGACCAGGCGCGCACGATCCGCATCCCCGTCCACATGATCGAGACGATCAACAAGCTCGTGCGCACCACGCGCTATCTCGTCCAGGAGCTCGGCCGCGAGCCAACGCCGGAAGAGATCGCCGAGCGCATGGAGCTGCCGCTCGACAAGGTCCGCAAGGTCCTCAAGATCGCGAAGGAGCCGATCTCGCTCGAGACGCCGATCGGTGAGGAAGAAGACTCCCATCTCGGCGACTTCATCGAGGACAAGAGCATCATCTCGCCGAGCGAGAGCGTGATCAGCGTGAACCTCGCGGATCAGACCCGCAAGGTGCTCGCCACGCTGACGCCGCGCGAAGAGAAGGTCCTGCGCATGCGGTTCGGCATCGGCGAGAAGAGCGATCACACGCTCGAGGAAGTCGGTCAGGACTTCGAAGTCACGCGCGAGCGCATCCGTCAGATCGAGGCGAAGGCGCTCCGCAAGCTGCGCCACCCGTCGCGCAGCAAGCGGCTCAAGGCGTTCGTCGAGAACTAAAGCGCTCGACAAGCTGGTCAACAAGCTCCGGCATCGTCCGATGCGGAGGGGCCGTTCGTCGTTTCGGCGTTCGTCGTTTCGGCGTTCGTCATTTCGGCGTCGCTGTGCGGCGCGTGCGACAGGCCGTACGCGCGGCGCGCCGAATGTGACGAGACCAGCAT
>DATDCH010000281.1:0-13946 GCA_036524455.1 Kofleriaceae bacterium
AAGCGCGAGCTCGACCGGCCCAAGACCGCGCCGGCTCCCGCGTCGTAGAGCTGTGCGCGCCATCGTGCGCCGCCGGTGCTCGGTGCGGTCGTCCCACGGGACTCCCTCGGCGTAGGGTTCGCGCGTCGCTCGCGAGCTCGCGACACGCGGCGATCGATTCGCCTCGGTCGTGACATACTTCCGTCGTGGCGGATAAGCCTGGCGACGGGCCAGATGCGGTTCCGACCGTCCAAGCGCGGGCGGTCGGCGGCGACGCCGGCGCAGGCCCACCGGAGCTGCCCGCGCCACTGATGTCGACGATGGTGCCGACGACGGCAGCACCGCTGCCGATGAGCGCGCCGCCCGCGATGCCGCAGGACAGCCGCTACGCGATCCACGGCGAGATCGCGCGCGGTGGCATGGGGCGTGTCGTCGAGGCCACGGACACCGTGCTCGGCCGCACCGTCGCACTCAAGGAAGCGCTGTCGCTCGATCCGGAGACGCTGCGTAGGTTCCAGCGCGAGACGCGGATCACCGCGCGACTCGAGCATCCCTCGATCGTGCCGGTCCACGACGCTGGCACGTCGAGCAGCGGCCAGCCGTACTACGTGATGCGCAAGGTCGGCGGGCGTCCGCTCGAAGAGCTGGTCGCGCGCGCGGACTCGCTCGAGAAACGGCTCGCGCTGATCCCGCACATCGTCGCCGCCGCGCAGGCGATCGCGCACGCGCACGAGCGCGGCATCGTCCACCGCGACATCAAACCGTCGAACATCCTCGTCGGCGATCTCGGTGAAACGATCGTGATCGACTGGGGACTCGCGAAGGCGATCGACGAAGCCGATGATCCGCACGCGCCCGTGCAACGCGTGATCGAAGTCGATGACGCGATCAAGACGCGCGCCGGCATCGTGTTCGGCACGCCCGGCTTCATGGCGCCGGAGCAGCTGCGAGGCAAGCCGGTCGACGAACGCTGCGACGTCTACGCGCTCGGCGCGACGATCTATCACCTGCTCGCGCGCCGCCCACCGCATCACGCGAAGGGCGGCGACGACATGATGAAGGCCGCGGTTGCCGGACCGCCGACGCCGCTCGACACGATCGTGCACGGCGTGCCACCGGAGCTGACGACGATCGTCGACAAGGCGCTCGCCCACGACGCGACTCAGCGGTACCAAGACGCCGGCGCCCTCGCCGAGGACCTGCGCCGCTTTCTCACCGGTCAGCTCGTCGCGTCGCACTACTACTCGCCGCGCGAGAAGCTGATGCGATTCGTGCGCAAGCACAAGACGAGCGTCGGCATCGCGATCGCGGCGACGGTCGTGCTGCTCGGGCTCGCGACGTTCTTCGTGCAAGAGATTCGCGAGGAGCGCGACCGCGCCGACGAGCAAGCGCGCATCGCACTCAGCGAGAAGAGCAAAGCCGAGCAGCAGCGCGAAGAGGTGATCGAGAAATCGCGCGAGCTCGTGCTGACGAACGCGCGCCACGCCGCGATCGACGATCCGACCCGAGCGGTGGCGATGGTCAAGCCACTCGTCGACGACAACCACTGGCGCGAAGCGCGTGACGTCGGCGCGGCCGCGAGCGTGCACGGCATCGCGTTCAGCATGCCGGCGTCGCCTCACACGCTCGCGCTCGAGCTGTCGCGCGACGGCCAGCGCGCGCTCGCCGCCGGCGACGACGGCATCGTGCGGATCTACGATCTCGCGAAGCGCGAGAGCCGCGTGATCGCGGACACCAAAGGCGCGGTGCTCGCGCGGTTCGCCGACGGCGAACGCAAGATCGTACTGTTTCAAGGCAACCGGCTTACGGTGGTCGACACGACGACCGGCGACAAGCGCGACATCACCGCGCCGACCGCGATCGTGCAGCTCGAGGTCTCGGGGCCGATCGCGTACTGGGTCGATCCGGCCGACGCGGTGTGGAAGCTCGATCTCGCGGGCACCACACCGACGCGCCTCGAGGTCAACGAGCCGGTCAAGGCCGTCGCGCCGTCGCCGGATGGCCGCTGGATCGCGCTCGCCGGCAAGCAGCACCTGCTGCTGATCGACCGCGCGTCCTCGACGCTGCCGCCCGAGGTGATCACCGAAGGCACGACGAAAGACATGACGTGGTCGGCCGCGAGCGATCACCTGATCGTGCTGATCGATGAAGAGGTGATCGACGTCAACCTCGTGCCCGCACCGCAGATCTTTCGGCGCATCACGGTGGGTGTGCGGTTCTCCGCGGCATACAGCGGCGGCCGCATCTACAGCGCGGGACCGACCGGTGTCGGCATCGTGGAGCCGCAGGGCACGAAGCTGCGCTCGGCAGGTCCCGAGTACACGGTCGGTGTGCACGAGGGACGCAACCGCGTCGTCGTCGCGGCCAAGCCGCAGGGCGAGATCCTCGTGCTGTCGGATCACGGCGACCACACGCTGCGCTGCCCGGTCCCGATCGCGATCGTGGCGACGTCGGCGCACGGTCCGTGGATCGTCGCGGCTGCCGACGGGCGTCTGTTGACCTGGAATCTCGACGCGATCGAGCCGCGACTACTCACCGCGCGATCGCCGAGCAGCGCACGGTTCGTGACCGGCGATCACGTGATCGTCACGTACTTCGACGAGCCCGCCGAGTGGATCGACTTGCGCAAGAACACGAAAGTGCCGCTCGGCACGCTCGGCGCGATCGAGGCGGTCGCGACTTCACCGAGCGCCGACGACGCGGTCGTGATCGACAACGCGAGACGCGGATGGCGAGTCGCCGGCATCGCGCAACCGCAAGAGCTCGACGGCGAGATCAGCGCGGCGACGTTCATCGACGATCGCCGGCTCGTGCTCGCCGGCCCCGGCGGGCTCCGCCTCGAGGACGCCCAGCAGCGCACGAAGCTGGCGCTGTTCGCGCACGATGGCGCCGCCAAGGCGCTGGCCGCGACCGCCGCCGACGGTGGCTGGATCGTCGCCGCATTCGAGGACGGCAAGCTGTGGCGCAAGCACATGAAGACGAACGCCACCGGCGAGATCCAGCTCGGCGCGCTGAAGGGCAACTTCCCGCTCGCGGTCACCAACGACGGCACGGCGGTGTTCGTCGCCGGCGATGAGCTGCGCGTGTGGCGGCCCGACGGGCGCGTCGAGGTGCTCGCAAAGCCGGCCGGTCCGCTACTCGCGATCTCGGTCGTCGATCGCAAGCGCGTGCTCGTGCTCGGTGAGGCCGGCGTGCGGCTCGTCGAGATCGATCGGGCAGCGCCGCTGCCGACGCCGCTCGTGCTGCTTGCCAAATCGGCAGCGCTCGCGCGTAGTGGTGGCTTGCTCGCCGCACCGACGGTCGCCGGCGGTGTCGAGGTCGTCGATCCGCTTGTCGGCTGGCGCTGGCCGCTCGCGACCCCGCAGAAGGGCCAGGCCCCATTCTCCGTCGTCGATATCGCTCCCGATGGCTCGCGCGTGCTTGCCTCGAATACGACCGAGGTGTTCCTGTGGACGCTCGATTTGCCCGGCGACGCCGACGCGACGAAGGCCTGGCTCGCAAAACACACGAACGCGACCGCCGACAATCCGTCGGGGCCACTCGGCTGGCCCTAGCGGCAATGCTAAAACCGACGAAGTGACGCCCTTCCGCCTCTACGATTCGATGCGCCGCCAGAAAGTGCCGTTCGAGCCCCTGCAGCCGGGCAAGGTCGGTGTCTACGTGTGCGGGCCGACGACGTACGCGCCGGCGCACATCGGGCACGCGTATTCGGCGATCGCGTTCGACACGGTTCGTCGCGGCCTCGAGTTCCTCGGCTGGGACGTCAAGTACGTCCGCAACGTCACCGACATCGACGACAAGATCATCAAGCGCGCGCACGAGACCGGCCAAGATCCATTCGCGATGTCGGCGCATTTCGCGGACGCTTACAACCGCGACATGGCGCGCTTCAACGTGCGTGCGCCAACCGTCGAGCCGAAGGTCACCGGCCACATCAAGGAGATCATCGCGATCGTCGAGCGGCTGATCGCGAACGGCAAGGCATACGCCGTCGGCGGCGACGTCTATTACGCCGTCGAATCGTTCCCGCCCTACGGCCGGCTGTCGGGACAGACGCTCGATCAACTGCGGGACGGCGCGCGCGTCGATATCGACGAGCGCAAGCAGAATCCGGCCGACTTCGCACTGTGGAAATCGGCGAAGCCCGGCGAACCGTCCTGGGAGTCGCCGTGGGGCAAAGGCCGCCCGGGCTGGCACATCGAGTGCTCCGCGATGACGGTCACGCACCTCGGTCCCACGTTCGACATCCACGCCGGCGGCAAGGATCTGATCTTTCCGCACCACGAGAACGAGATCGCGCAATCGCAGGGCGCCGACGGCGAAGGCACGTTCGCGCGCTACTGGATGCACAACGGCTTTCTCAACTTCCAAGGCGAGAAGATGGCGAAGTCAGTTGGCAACGTCTTCAACTGCGATCAGATCGCAGAGGCGGTCGGCGGTGAAGCGCTGCGCTACTTCTGCGTCAAGCATCACTACCGCTCGCCCGTCGAGTTCGACGTCCAGTCCACCGACGACGGCGTGCGGTTCTTCAGCCTCGAGGCGGCAGATCGCGAGCTCGCGAAGTTCTACGATGCGCTCGCCAAGATCGATCAGGAAGTCGCGAGCGGAGACGGCGGCGCCGGCGCGGTCATGCCCGAAGCGGAACGCTTGATCCCCGACGCGCGCGAGGCGCTCGCCGATGACTTCAACGCACCGGTCGTCGTCGCCTCACTGCACGCCGCGCTGACGCTCGCGAACAAGCTGTTCGAGTCGGCGAAGGGCGTCGACAAGCAGCTGCGCAAGCGCACGCTCGCGCGGCTCGGTCGCGACATCCGCGCCGTCGGCGGCGCGATCGGGGTGTTCACGCAGGAGCCGGCGGCGTATCTGCGCGAGCGACGCGACCGGCTTGTACGCACGAAGAAGATCGATGTCGCAGCCGTGCAAACCGCGATCGGTGAGCGCGCGGCAGCTCGCGCCGCGAAGGACTACGCGCGCGGCGATGCGATTCGCAAAGAGCTGGCGGAGCGGGGCGTCGCACTGCACGATTCGCCCGGCGGAACGGACTGGTCGATCCAGGACTGATGGCTGACGACGCCAAATCTCCCGAGACCGCGCTTGTCCGACCGATGATCGCGACCGATCTCGACAAGGCGGGCAAAGGTCAGCTTGTTTACGTCGGTCGCGACGGTGAAGTGAAGCATCCAGCCGCGGTGCGCAATCGCCAGATCGCCGCGTACGTCACGTTCGGTGGCATCACCGCCGCCGGTGTCGCGCTCGCCGCGACGTCGTTCCCCGTGCTCGTGCCGTTCTATCTCGCGCTCGGCGGTCGCTTCTTCGGCACCGTGCGCGCGGTCAAGCGCGTCAACGAAGCGAGCGTCGCGCTCTCGAAGGGCGATTCCGCCACAGGCCGCGCGCTTGCCGAGCCGGTGACGAGGGCCTGGTGGGCACCGACCCGCGTGCGTGCGCTCGCCGAGCTGCGCGTCGCGATCGCCGATGCGCTCGACGGTCACGGCGAGCAGGCGCTCGAGCGCGTGCGGCGCGCGCGGGGCAAGCTGTCGCCGCGACTGATCCAGCACCAGTTCTCGTACTACACGGAGATCAACTTACTGACGGCGCTCGGTCGCACGAAGGAAGCGCGCAACCTGCTCGAGTCGCGCGGGCCGGTTCCGACCGGCGAAGTGCTCAAGCTCTCGCACTGGATCGCGCAAATGCATCTGTGGGTCGCTGAGGCGGCGCCACGCCCCGTCGACCCGAGCGCGCCGTTCCAGGACGCGGTCAAGAAGAAGGAGCTCGAGATCGACGAGGGCGAGCTCCACGATCGCATGCGCAAAGGTCTGTCGATGACAGCCGGCGCCGATCTCTTGCTGCTGTGCGCGTGGTGTTACGCGTACCGCGGCGAGCACGACGACGCGCGCTTCGCGTACCGCCAGGCAAAGGAGCGCGAGGGCTCGCATCGCCTCGATGTCGCGATGCCGAAGCTCGCCGCGTGGATCAACGAGTACCGCAAAGAGCACCCGGCTCTGGAACAGCCCGACGCCGACGAGCCTTAGGAAAATCGCGCGCAGTACGCGAGGATCTGCGTTCCCTCCGGCGGTGGCTCGCTACGCTCGATCTGCAGCAGCCGCTGGCTCGCAACCGGGCACGCCGTCGCGTCCTCCTTCAGCCACCAGCACGGCTTGATCGTCGATGCCGGTGGATCGGCGAGGTTGTCACACTGGAGCAAGACCCGCTCGGTCTGGTTCACATGCCCGTAGTTCTGGACCTCCGCGACCACGCAGTCGACCTGGAACCCCGGCGCCGGATCGATGTCGTCGACCTCGACACAGTTCGTGCCGACGACCTGCTTCACCAGCTCTGCGATCAGAATGAGCGCACCGGAGAGATCTTCGTTGCACACCGTCGTGACCGTGTTGCGATTGGGGAACTGAGCGAGAAACTGGCGGAGCCTCACCGCTGGGTCCGCGACCTCGACTGCGGTGCCCGCGACATAACTGCACGAGTGCGCCACGGCTGGGATCGCGGTCGTGCTGCCGTTGGGCACGCGGAGCTCGACTTCGTACGGCAGGGTTGGCCCCGCGATGCCCGCAACGATCACGTTCGCGGGGTTCGTCTTGAGTCCCTTGAAGAAGGTCACGTAGTCGCCAACTCGCGTCAGGTAGGGCGAGGACTCGTTCGATGCGCAGCCGCCCTTTGGCCCGGTCACGTTCATCAAGTCCGGCGTCGTGCCGCCCTGCGTGCACACGTGGCCGAAGCGATTGCAGCGAAACGACTGCAGCGGCCCGAGCGTGGTCGTGTCGATATCGAGCAGCGACGAATGCGCGAACGAGCAATCGTCCTCGTCTTGCACGAACACGAGCGCGAGCAGCGCGTCGGGCCGCATGAACCCAGCGTTAGCGGGGTTGTTGTTCAGCGCGCGCTTCGCAGCTTCGAGCGGTTGTTCGAACCCACAGCCATTCGCGCCAACACTCGCGAGCGACGAGAACACGCTTGCGAGCGAACCAGCGTAATTCGTCGTGCGCGAGCCATCGCCCGTTTGGATGTCGCTGATGAAAGTCCCGGTGAGCATTGCGCTGCCGTTCGTGACGAGGTTGCCGTTCTGCCCCGTGCCGGAGCACGCGCCGGGCCCCATGCCGATCGCAGGACCCGGCTGAGGATCAGCGGCTCCCTTCGTACCGAGATCGGTGGTGACGACACCGATGTGGAGGTTCGGCAAACCGCCCGGCACGGAGCCAAGGACGTTAATGAAGTTCGGAAAGTTGTTCTTGAGGCTCGTCTGCTTGGCGAGCATCGCCGGCGAGTTGTCGATGACGAACAGAATGTCGACGTCGCGATTGAGCGGACCGATTGGCTGCGGATCGCAGTCGTGACGACACGGCGTCGGCTGTACCTCCGAGAACCCACGATCGATCGCGCAGGCCGCGAAGACATGCCCGAGCACCAGCCACCACGCACACACCACCCACCGCATCGTTCGTCAGCACCGCAAACGACGCGCCAACAACGCGCGCGTGATTTCGCGAGCCTGTGCCGCTGCGCCGTCAATCCCAGTTGCAGACTGCCAACGAAGTTGCGCTTGCTAGCGCGAGACGTGCGCGCCGCGAGCCCGGCCGGCGAGCAATCGATCGAGCTCGCCGCGCTCGTCGAGATCGCGAAGGTCCGTGTAGCCGCCGACGGATCTTTCATCGATGAAGACTTGCGGCACCGTTGAACGGCCGGTGACCTCGCGGAGCCAGCGCCGCGTCTTGCCGTCTTCGGCGTCGATCTGCTCGTAGTCGACGTCCTTCTGTTTGAGCAGGCGCACTGCCGCGTGGCAGTAACCGCACCACGACGTCGTGAAGATCTTGATCCGGGCCATGCTCGAACCGTAGTTCGCGAGGCCGCGGGCGCTACTGCGCCTCACTTCTCCGAATTACTTGTCTTCAGCGTCCTCGGAGAGATACGCGAGGATCACTTCGTCCAGGCTCTTCTCGGAGATCAGCCCTTGGCCGAAGCCTCGACCTTCGTCTTCGCGAGCTTTTCGCACGCGCGGCTGTTGCTGCTGCGGCTTCGGTGGCGCACCGACGATGACAGCAGGACGCGTCATCACGACCCCGCTACCTGCTTGCGGCGGTGCGGGCGATGGCGTTCGGTTCGTGATCGGTGCGGTGGCCTGGATGCGATTTGGCGGCACTGGTGGAGGCTGCACGGCGCGCGAGCCACCGGCCGGCGTCGCGGCGCGCGCTTGCGGCGGCACCGGCGGAGGCTGCGCACCCGGGCGCGCCACGACCGGATTGGCGCCCGAGCCCTGGCGGCGCTGTGGTTGCTGCTGTTGCAGAGTCGCCGGCTGATTGATCGCCGCGATGCGGCCTGTCTTCTCGCGAATCGGCGCGGCGCCATCTTTGCGGCTCATCGAGTACTGGCCGGCGCGCTCTGCGCGCTCGCCGGGTGGCGGCTCGACGGACGGCGGCGGCGGCGAGTAGACCTCGACGACGTCGCTGTCGGGTCGCTTGCGATCCTGCGTCGGCGGCCGCGACACCACCGGAGCGACCGGCCGCGACGGTTGCTTCATCGCGGGCAGCGTGGCGGCGCCATGACTCGGCGGCCGACTCGGCGTGGTCGTGCGCGGCGACGCGTCATCGACCGATGTGTCGCGCGGCCCGCGATGGCGCCCGCTGCCGTCGTCGTCGTCGACCTCCATCTCGATGATCGGCGACGAGTCCCGAAGCTCGAGCCCCGACGACTTTGCCTGCAGCTGCGTCGGTGCGCGCGCGACATCCGTCTTCGATACTTTCGGCGCAGTCTTCGTCCGCGCCGGTGCCACCGGCGGTGCCGGCTGCTGATTCGCCTGACGAACCGCCGCGGCCATCGTCTCCTCGACGTTCGAACGATCGGTCGGACCGTCGTAGTCAGAGGGTTGCGGCGGCTGCTGCGGCGGTGCGACGCGGATCGTCTTGTCGCCGGTGCCGGTACGCGACACCACGGGCACCGACTGTTGTTTCAACGGCAGCTCGATCGGCTCCGACAGTCCTTCGTTCACGATCTCGATCGGCGCGGAGTCCTCAACTGCGGCCTGTGCCGCGGCCGGATCCGCGGCCTTTGCTCGGGCTGGCTGGGCACCCGCTCCCGAACGCGGCTCCAGGCCCACCGTCCCGCCCAAGTACGCGTCGATCTTGTCATCGAAGGTTCCCTTGCGGAGATCCTTCATCACGGCCTTGTGCTGAGCCTGCATCAGGGCCTTGATGGCGTCCTCGTTTGACCCCGAGTCGTAGACCAATTTGCGGGTCGAGACGATGACGCCCTCGTAGAACAAGTGCGTGAAGAGGTGGGGATTGAGCATCCCCGAGTCCTCCGTCTGGACGTGAAAAACCAGGCCTCGGTACCTGACGTTGTGGTTGTAACCGAGGATGGGTGAACGCTTGGCCACCGGCTTCTGAGGGTACCACGCCGGCGCGGGCTTGTAATTCTGGCGCGGGGTTGGTACTCACCGTCCTCGGGCTTCAATTTCGAAGCTGTTTTTGGAGGCCCCGCTCTCGCGGGGTAGGCATATCTCGTGACGATCACAGCGGAGTCGAAGTTCGTCGAGCTCATGCGCTCTTGGCTGGTGTCTCTCCCCCACGACCTCAAGATCGCGTTCGATGCGATGGACGACGAAAACCTACCGCGGACGGTCCGAGAAATCGCGACCGGCGTGGTCATCTACGTCGTATCGCCGAATGATGCGATTTCGGATCGCAACAACAACATCGTGAGCTTCGCGGACGACGCGTTGCTCTTGCGCCTCGCGCTCGAGAAAGCACTCGGCAAAGGCGAAGACGAGCAAGCGTTCCGGCAGCGGTTCCCGGAGCTCTTCGAGAACCTGCAGGACAACATCGACCTCTGCAAGACGGTGCTCGGCGATCTCGTGTCGTGGCTCGAGTCGAAGGTGACCGCGCTCAAGTCGATCGATTACAAGGGCAAGAAAGTGCCCGCGTACCTCGATAACGACGAAGCGCGCGAGCAGCTGTTCGACGACGGCCTCGTCTTCCGTACCGACTATCCAGTCGACGAGAAGACGATTGGCGACAAGCTGAAGAAGGCGGCGACGGTCATCGACGTGATGAAGCGGCGCAAGGCCGACGAAGCGCGGGCCAAAGGCCTGCACGCTTCCTAACGCGCTCTCCGGTCTAAAGATCCACGAGCTCGAAGCCAGTAAGCGGCTCGCCCAAGAAGCGTGGCGCGAGCTCATCGAGTCGTGAGGTATCGGTCGCGAAGCAATCGAGCCGACCTGCGTGCTCGCGTTTGTTCGGCCCCGAGCCGAGCGCTTCACGCGCTGCTTCGGCCATCGCACTCGCCGAATCGACGACCGCGATCTCGCGTCCTGCGAGCTCGTTCGCGACGCGCGCGAGCACATCGCGCAGCAGCGGATAGTGCGTGCAGCCGAGCACGAGCGTATCGATCTGCGGATCCTGCGCGAACAGTTGCGCGAGATAACGACGCGCGATCAGCACGGCGACTTCGTCGTCGGTCCAGCCCTCTTCGGCAAGCGGCACGAGCAACGGACACGCGAGCGCGGTGAGCTTGACGCTCGGATCGCGCGCGGCGATCGCTTTCGCGTACGCACTCGAGCGCACCGTGCCGAGCGTTCCGATCACGCCGATGCGGCCGCTCTTGGTCGCCGCGAGCGCGCTCGCTGCACCGGGCTCGACTGCGCCGATCACCGGCACCGGGCTTGCGGCGGCGAGCGCCGGCAGTGCATTCGCGCTCGCCGTGTTACACGCGATCAGCACGAGCTTGACGTCGCGATCGAGCAAGAAGCGCTGGCACGCGAGCGAGTATTTCTCGACGGTGCGCGGGCTCTTGTTTCCATAAGGAACGCGCGCGGTGTCACCGAGATACATGATGTCTTCGCCGGGAAGCGCACGGCGCAGCGCTCTCACCACCGTGAGCCCGCCGACACCCGAATCGAATACACCGATCGGGTGACGCTTCGTCATGATTGAGGAATCTTGCCTCATTATGTTTCCGGAGTGCGCCACGCTGTCACCATCTGGCCACTCGACCAGCCAGCTAGATTCGCGTGTCGCTGGGGAAACGCCTCAGCGACGACGACGCTTCCGCGTCGTCCGACATCGCTGCACGCGACTCTCGAACGCCCACAGAAGATCGAGGAAGGTCGCGGGCTTCTCGTCGAGAGACTCGTAAAAACGAGTGATTCCCGGCGAAGATTCCTCCGCCTGCGGGAGGTGGCTCTCGGTAATCCGACCCTGCACTGCGCGGCGCCTTTCAGCACGGTCCGTACCAAACAAACGTGGTAGACGTTGCGGCCCACCTCTCTGAGGTGGAAGTCACTTATATGAGCGCCGATGTGAAGGCTGCCGAGCGCATTCGCGGCCTCGTCGAGGCCGACCCGATCGTGCTCGTCGAGATCGCAGGTGCGATCTCCAACGAGGGTCGCGTCCCGCCGGAAGCGATCACCGACGTCGCGCGCGAGCACGCTGTCCGATTGCCGGACACGGACCGCAAGCGCCTGCGCGATGCGATGGAGCAAGCGCTCATGGGCCGCGAAGTCGACCTCGCGCTCGAGTGGATGCACCAGGCTGGGATCCTGCGCGTGCTCGTGCCCGAGCTCGAAGCGACGGTCGATCTCGTCCAGGAAGCGGGCCGCCAGCACAAGGACGTGTGGGCGCACACGAAGCAGGTCGTCAAGCAGACGGTGCGCCGGCCGCTCGTGCGTTGGGCCGCGCTGCTGCACGACATCGGCAAGGTGCCGACGCGCACCTTCACCACCGACGGCGTCCACTTCCACGGCCACGCCGAAGTCGGCGCGCGCATGTTCGACAAGGTCTACCCGCGATTCACGTTCGCGCGCGACGAGCGCCAGACGATCCGCTTCCTCGTCAAGCATCACCTGCGCACGAACCAGTACAGCGAGCAGTGGACCGACAGCGCGGTGCGCCGGTTCCATCGCGAGATGGGCCCGCACATGATCGACCTGCTCGATCTGTCGCGCGCCGACATCACGTCGAAGCGCCCGGGGCGTCGCAAGCAACTGCTCGAGCAGATCGCCGCACTCGCCGATCGCGTGGAGCGTCTCGCCGAAGAAGACGCGAAGCAGCCGCCACTGCCCGGTGGCGTCGGCAACGCGATCATGGATGCGTTCGAGCTCGCGCCGTCGCGACTGATCGGCGAGATCAAGCGCGCACTCGAAACCGCGATCGAAAGCGGCGAGCTCGAGGCACGGCGCGAAGACGCGTACTACGTCGCGTTCATCGCGCGGCGCGATCTGGTACCGCACGTCACGCCCGACAAGCGCGAGCAACTGATCGCCGCGGGCGGCGCGATCGGCGAAGCCGCCGAGCACGACGACGAGGAAGGTCCGCACAAGGGCGTCGATCCCGACGATCCGTCACCCGGCGTGCTCGCGTGCGGTCACGATCCGGACAACGATCCATGCGTGCACCGCGACGCCGATCCCGACGATCCGGAGCTGCGGAAGTGACGCGCGCACCAGCCGCGCATACATCACTGGCTCACTCGGTGCTGGTGCTCGCGCTTTGCGGATGTGGCGCCGGGCAGCAGCCCGCATCGCCACGACTACCGCCACCGGCGACTGCATCCGCGCCAACGCCGCCGTCGCCGACGCAAACAGCCGAGCCCGCATCGACATCTGCCGCGCCCAGCGACGAGGCGATTCCCGCGGGCCACACCGCGCTCAAGACCCGTGCGCATCCATTCGCGCTCTACATCGCGCGGCTTCACCGGCAGCTGCATCCACAGTGGGGCGAGCGCGTGCTCGGCGATTTCGATCAACGCCAGAACACGGCGGTCAGCGACCCGAATCTCGCGGTCCAGCTCGCGCTCGCGATCGACGCGACGGGCAACCTCGCGAAGCTCGACGTCGTGGTTTCGTCGAAGCTCGCAGAGTTCGACGAGGCTGCCGTCAAGGCTTTCCGAGCATCAGGGCCATACCCGACGCCGCCTGACGCGATCAAGTCGAAGGACGGCCTCGTCCACTTTCGGTGGACCCTGTACCGCGACGACCGGCAGTGCGGCACCTTCTCGGTCGAGCCCATCGTCGATTGATCGCGAACACGCTGCGAACCACGACAATGCCGCAACCGGTCTCAGAGTTCTGAGGCCGCAGTGCGGCAACCGAGCGAAACGCGGTGCCTGGATCCGGCATGCAGATTGAGTGTGCTCGTCGCATGCGTTGTCTCGCGGTCGTCGTGTTGGCCTCGTGCGCGGTCGTCGACTCGAGTGGGCCGGCCCCCGAGATGTGTAACGGACAGCCGTGCCCGGTGAGCGGGCCGACACCGGTGACGCCGCCCGATCCCAGCGTGTTCGACGAGCTCGATGCGGGCGCAATGACCGTGGATGTCTCGGGCTCTGCGTCGGTGGCGGTCGACCTGCACGCGTGCAAGTACGAGCGCTTGCACATGTGGCTCGGGCTCGGCAGCGCGTGGTTTCTGGTCCATCCGCGTAGCAACCGCTACTGCGAGATGTGGCTCGGTGGCGAGACCGAGAACCCGAATTACGACGGATCACCGGCGCAGTACTGCCTATTCGATCGGTCCGGCACACTCCTGATCGCACCCAAGGGCGGTGGTCCCATCCTCATGCAGAACATGCCGTGGTGCGTGCCCCTCTGATCTGTTGATCGGGTGCATGGTCGCGGGAGGTAAGATGCAGCATGCGCGGCATCGTGCTCGCGTGGCCGTTCGTGGTCGGCTGCAGTTTCTCGTATGGCTTCGTGCCGGGTGACGGTGCGATGGCGACCAGCGATGCAGCGGACGATGACGCGCCCGACGGCATGCTCGTCACGATCGATGCGCCGATCAGCACGGACCTGTGTTTCGGCTCGCCGCCCGTCCGAATCTGCTTTGCGCAGCCGCTCACGACACACCTCGTGATCACCACGCAGACACTCGATACCGGTGGCAACTCGTGCATGCCGCATACGTCGCCGGATGCGATCGACGTGTGCGTGCTTGCCGGCGCGTCGATCTCGCTCGCGAGCGGCGTGACGTTGA
>DATDCH010000282.1:0-19551 GCA_036524455.1 Kofleriaceae bacterium
CGACCCGGCGCGCGATCCAGATCACCGCGCGCGGCGTTTTCGCAACAGTCCAAATAGTGCGAGCACGAGTAGCCCTGCGTTGCCAGAGACCGCGCAGCCGCCGCCGCCTTCGAGGCGTCCCGTGCCGCCGGTGGTGTCTTCGTTCGGATCGCCCGTCGTGGTGTCGGAGACCGAGTTGCCGAGCGACACCGCGCCGTTTGCGGGATCGTGGCACGCGAAGTCGCCGTTGAGGCTGTTCTGCGACGCAGACGACGCAACCCACGCGCGCGTCGACGTATCGCGATCGAGACCGAGCGGAACCAGCTCGCTCCACGGCACCGCGAAGTCGAGGAAGAAGTCGCCGTCGCCGCCGAAGTTGGAGCCCGAGGCCGCGACGCTGCGACCGTTCATCCCGAATGGGTAGCTCTGCACTGCCGGCATATCCGCCGGATCGTTCGGATCGTTCGACAGCGTGGTCATCGTGTTCGTGAAGATCGACACGACCGGCGGCGCGGCGATGCCATCGACGAGCACGAGCAGCTCGTAGTTCGTCGTGTCGATGTCGAGATTGAACTCCATGCCCCAGGTGGACGCTTGCAGCGTCCCACTCACGGGGTCGGCCTCGAGCCGAATGCGCAAATATAGATTTGTCGCGTCCGATGCGCGCAGGCCGGCGGCTGCAGCGGGATCGCCTACGACATCGAGGTCATCGAGGAAGCCCGCCGTGTCGGCCAGGCCGTCGGTCATCGGCATGTTGCCGCAGCGCAGAGGCCGGTAGGCCGAGTCCGCCGGGAAGACGACTTGCGCGTGTGCCGCGACCGGCGCCGCGATGACGAGCAGGATGATGATCGGGTTTCTCATTTCGTCTCCACGATGACGAATTCGACACGACGGTTCTTCTGGCGACCGCCCGCGCTCTTGTTCGGTGCGATCGGCTGCTTCTCGCCGAAGCCCTTGGTGTCGAGCCGGTCGTCGTCGACGCCGCGGCTGACGAGCGCCTCCTTGACCGACGCAGCGCGCTCCTCGGAGAGGCGCTGGTTGAGCCGGGGGTCGCCGACGTTGTCGGTGTGCCCCTCGACGCGGATCTTGGTCACCTGCGGATGGGCGTCGAGTGCTTGGCCGATCTGGTCGAGCAGCGCGTCGCTGCGCTTCGAGATCTTCGCCGAGCCGGTCTCGAACTGGACCTTGCCGATGATGAAGATCTTGCCGTCCTCGATCTTGACGTACGTGCGCGCGGGGCAGCCGTCGCGATCCTTCTCGCCCGACAGCTCGGGACATTCGTCGTCGCCGTCGAGCACGCCGTCGCCGTCGTTATCGGGCTCGGGCTCGCCATCCTCGTCGCGATAGCCGTCTTCGTCCTCGGGCTCGTATGGCGCGTCGTCGTCCTTGTCGAGCACGCCGTCGCCGTCGCTGTCCTTGTAGCCTTGGCGATCGGGCGCGTTCTTGCGATAGCGCACACCCGCGATGATGCGAAAGTCAGGGTCGCCGATGCCGTCGGTGAGGCCGAGCGAGGCGCCGCCGTAGAGGCCGAGCCCGCCGGTGCGGTACTCGATGCCGCCGAGCAGCTCGAGCGGGAAGTCGGCGCCGTCCATCTCGGTCGACACGTGCTTCTCGGCGAACATGTCGGCGCGCAGGATCAACGACTCGCTGAGGCTGTACGACAGCCACGGCCCGAGCTTCAGGGAGTCGCCATACGGCAGCGGCGGATGTTCGCTGCGCCAGCGATAGCCGACGTCGAAGCCGAGACCGAGACCGCCGAGGTGCGCGGCGAATAGCACCGACGGGCCGAGTGTGAAGCCGCCGGCGCCGCGCAGCGCTTCGTCGTCGCCGGTCGGGAACGTGATCGGCAGCGCGAGCGCGAGCATGAAGTGCTGCTCGAGCGTGCCCGAGCGCAGCAGCGCGACCTTCGGTACGAAGCGAAGATCGCCGACGCCCGCGTTCGCGACGAGCCCGCCGTAGGCGTCGCCTTCATAGATGATGTGGATCGGCAGGCCGATACCGAGCTCGAGCCGCCCGAACAGGCCGAGCGACGCCACGAGATCCGCGGTGACGCCGGTGTCGACGGGTCTCGACAGGATGTCGCCGGTCGCTTGATCGCGCTCGACGACCTGGTCGTCGGCGACGTTGAGGAACAGGCCCAAGCTCCAGCCGAGATGAAACGGCACGGCTGGATGCTCGGCAACAAAGCCACCTTCTGCGCCGGTGGCGGGAACGAAGCGTTCGGCATCGAGGCCCTGCGCCCCTGCTGCCCCCGCCGCGCCCATACACACCACTAGCGCCGCTGCGAGTCGTCGCATCGAACGATCGTATCACTCGAACTTGAAGCGCCAGAGTCCGAGCAACGCAAATCCCAACGCGAATGCAGTGAGTGCGCCAAGCTGCGGTGCGATGTCTGCGACCGACGTGCCCTGTCGCACGAGCACCGCGTAATAGCCATCGAGCGCCCACGAGTGGGGAACCATGAGACCAACCTTCTGCATGAACGGTGGCATCAGTAAGCGCGGAAACATGCATCCGCCGATCAGACCCATCACGAGCATCATCACGGGCACCGTGCTGCCCAGCTGTTTCTCGGTCCAGCCGAACGACGACACGAGCAGACCAAACCCGATCGAGCACGCCACGAGCGCGAGCGACAGCAGCACGAGCGCCGCGAAGCTGCCCGCGACCTGCATGCCGAATAACCCGCCGAACCCGAACAGCACCGCGAGCTGGATGACGCCGATCAGGTAATACGGCACGAGCTTGCCGATCAACGCACGCCAGCGCGGCACCGGCGCGGCGAGCAACCGGCGCCACGTGCCGGAGTGGCGCTCGCTCGCAAACGTCATCGCGACGGTCATCGCGATGAAGAAGCCGAACAGCACGCCGTTCCCCGGTACGGTGACT
This sequence comes from Kofleriaceae bacterium, assembly GCA_036524455.1. Taxonomy (GTDB): domain Bacteria; phylum Myxococcota_A; class Polyangia; order Haliangiales; family Haliangiaceae; genus JABFXX01. The sequence continues at coordinate 2,869 of DATDCH010000282.1, forward strand.
TGAAATGCAGAGACGTTCTCGAGCGGCTTCGCGAGCCCGGGCGGCGACTTCGCCTCGACGAGCGGCGGCAGTTTGCCGGTGGGCAGCGGCGACAGTGCGCGCATCACCGCGCCGGTCAGCGCGCCTTGCAGCGGCCCGCGCACTTGCACCTGCTCGCCGAGATCGATCACGAGCTCGATGGGTCGGCCCTGCACCGGATCGAAATCCGCGGGGACGACGATACCGGCCCGCACATCCTCGGCGGCAACCGCGCGCCGTACGGCGTCGGCCGAATCCTTCGGGTCGGGCGCGAAGCCCGGCGTGTCGGCAATCGCCTTCGCGATCGCTTCACCCCGCGCATCGCCCGGCGCGTGCCAGATCGCGATCGGCCGTGGCTTGCCGCGATCTGGACCGAACTTGAAGATCGAGCCGAACACGACGATGAACGCGAGCGGCATCACGAACAGCATCAGCAGCCGCCCGCGATCGCGGAGCAGCAGCCAAATGTCTTTGCGAATCGTCGGGCCGATCACGATGCGGCCTCCGCGCGGTCGCGCAGTCCGTGCCCGGTGAGCTGGAGGAATGCCGTCTCGAGGTTGCCCTGCCGCGAGTGGACGGTCGCGATCGATGCGCCGGCGGCTTCGATCGCCGCGATCACCGGCGCGAGGCTCGCGGTCGGCACGACGCGCAGCACGTCGGCATCACGCTCGACGCTCGCGTGTGCAGCGGCCGCACGCGCGGCGGCATCGACATCGCCGCTGATCTTGAGCTCGATGCCCTTGCCGGCGTGCTTCGCGATCAGCTCCGCGATCGTGCCGAGTGCGACGATCTTGCCGGCATCCATGATCGCGACACGGTCGCACAGCGCCTCGACCTCTTCCATGTAGTGGCTCGTGTAGACCACCGTCGTGCCGGCTTTGTGGAGTGCGCGCACGACCTCGAAGATGTGGTTGCGGCTCTGCGGATCGACACCGACCGTCGGCTCGTCGAGCACGAGCAGCTCGGGTTCGTGGACAAGCCCCGCTGCGATGTTGAGCCGGCGCTTCATGCCACCCGAGAATTTCTTGACCGGTTCCTTCGCGCGCTCGGTGAGCCCGACGACGTCGAGCACGTACGCGATCCGCTCGGCGCGCCGCTTGCCGGTGAGCCCGTACAGCGAACCGAAGTAATCGAGGTTCTGCGTCGCGCTCAGCTCCTCGTAGACCGCGAGGTCCTGCGGCACGAGGCCGAGCTTTGCCTTCGCCTCGTACGGTTTGTCGGCGAGCGGGATGCCGCCGATCGTCACGCTGCCGCGCGTCGGCGTCACCACACCGCACACCATCGAGATCGTCGTCGTCTTGCCGGCACCATTTGGACCGAGCAGGCCGACGATCTCGCCGCGTGCGACGTCGAGATCGATCGCGTCGACCGCGCGACGCGTGCCGTAGTCTTTGCCGAGTCCGCGCAGCGCGAGCATCACGGTTCGAGCACGACCTTGCCGAACGCCTTGCGCTCCTCGAGCATGCGATGCGCATCAGCGGCGCGCGCGAGCGGCAGCACAGCGTGAACGACCGGATTCAGCTTGCCGGCGGCGACGTGGCCGAGCACGGCGAGGAGGTCCGCTTTGCTGCCCATCGTCGAGCCGAGCACCTCGACCTGGCGGAAGAAGATGTGGCGCAGATCGATCGCGGGATGGAAGCCTGACGTCGCGCCGCACGTGACGACGCGACCGCCGGTCTTGACCGCGCGAATGCTCGCCGCGAACACCTCGCCGCCGACGTGCTCGATGACCGCGTCGACGCCGCGCTTGCCGGTGAGTTGCTTGCACTCGGCGACGAAGTCTTGCTTCGTGTAATCGATCGCAACGTCGGCGCCGAGCGCACGCGCGCGCTCGAGCTTGTCGTCGGTGCTCGCGGTTGCGATCACGCGCGCGCCGTGCAGTTTCGCGATCTGGATCGCCGCGACGCCGATGCCCGAGCCCGCGCCCTGCACGAGCAGGGTCTCGCCGGGCTGCACGCGCGCTTTATGCACGACCATCTGCCACGCGGTGAGAAATGGCAGGATCGCGGCGGCCGCCTGCGGGAACGCCAGCCGCTCCGGGTACGGCGCGATGTTGATCTGCGGCACGACGATGTACTCGCAGTACCCGCCGTTCGCGTGCTCGCCGAGGATCTTGTAGAAGCGGCACAGGTTGTCGTGGCCACCGAGGCACGCCGCGCAGCTGCCGCACGACAGGCCGGGCTGGACCACGACCTTGACACCGACAGTGCCGGTCGCGCCGGGCCCGAGCGCGTCGAGCTCACCGACGATGTCGCTGCCGAGGCGATGCGGATATTCGAGCCCCTTGAATGCGGGACCGCCCTTGCGCACCCAGATGTCGAGATGATTGAGCGCGACCGCGCGAATGCGCACGCGCACCTGCCCCGGACCGGGCTCCGGAATCGGGAGCTGTTCGAGGTGCAGCACGTCCGGGCTGCCGTGCTCGCGCAACACCATCGCGGTCATCGTCATGACGGGGGATATAACGTAGATTCCGCGGATGCGCGTCGTATCGATTCCCTGCCTCAGTGACAATTACAGTTACTTGGTGACGGACGGTCCCGAGGCCGCGATCGTCGATCCGAGCGAGCACGCGCCGGTGCTCGACGTGATCAAACGCGAGGGCGTCAAGCTGCGCGCGATCTGGCTCACGCACCATCACTGGGATCACATCGGCGGGGTCGAGGGTATCGTCGCCGCGCATCCCGGCATCGAGGTCGTCGCGCACGCCAGTGACAAGCCGCGCATCGCCAAGGCAACGCGCCTCGTCGAGGAAGGCGAGGTCGTCACGCTCGGCAGCCTGCGCGCGAAGATCCTCCACAACCCGGGTCACACGCTCGGCGCGATCAGCTACTGGATCGAGGACGGCGAGGGTTCGGTGTTCACCGGCGACACGCTGTTTGCCGCGGGCTGCGGGCGCGTATTCGAGGGCACGCCCGAGATGATGTACGTCTCGCTGCACAAGCTCGCGGCGCTCCCGCCCGCCACGCGTGTGTATTTTGGCCACGAGTACACGGCCGCCAATCTCAAGTTCGCCGCGCATGTCGAGCCGAACAACAAGGCCATTGCAGCCCGCCTGGCAAGCGTCACCACGCCATCGACACCGTCGACGATCGCCGACGAGCGCGCCACGAACCCGTTCTTGCTCGCGAAGGACGCCAACGAGTTCGCAGCCCGCCGTGAGGCCAAGAACAATTTCAAGTAGCGTGTAAGGTAACGTCCGCAACTCAGTATTTCTACGTACGCCGGTCGACGGATAGCGGTTCCCGCGCGGGAGCGTCCCGGCTAGAGTCTGTTCGTGGCGAGCTCGCCAAAGCGCGCAACTAGCTTCGGGGAAACGATCGGGCGGTATCACCTACACGCCCAGATCGCCAAGGGCGGGATGGCGCGCATCCATATCGCGCGCGCGGTCGGCAGCGAGGGGTTCTCGCGGCTCGTCGCCGCCAAGCGGCTGCATCCGGCACTGGCGACCGATAGCGAGTTCGTCAAGATGTTCCTCGACGAGGCGCGTGTAGCCTCGAAGGTGCGCCACCGCAACGTCGTCCCGGTGATCGACGTCGTCAACCTCGACGGCGAAGTCATCATGGTCCAGGAGCTCGTGCACGGCGTGGCCCTGCACAAGATCTGCGGACGCGCCCAGGAAGCGCGCGATTGGTTGCCGATTCCGATCTCGATCGCCATCGCGACGCAGGCACTCGCCGGACTGCACGCAGCACACGAAGCCGTCGACGAGAGCGGGGCCTCGCTCAACATCATCCATCGCGACGTGTCGCCGCAGAACGTGATGATCGCGACCGACGGCACCGCGCGCCTGCTCGACTTCGGCGTCGCGAAGACCGCCGCAGCCGCTCACATCACGCGGGCCGGCACGTTCAAGGGCAAGCTCGCGTACAGCGCGCCCGAGCAGCTGCGCGGCACGGTGACGCGGCAGAGTGACATCTACGCGCTCGGCGTCGTGCTGTGGGAGCTGCTCGTCGGGAGGCGCCTGCATGCAGGACGATCGGACGAGGAGCTCCGCAAGGCGATCTCGCAGACCACGCCGCCGCCGATCACCCAGGCGGCCGCGAAGAAGCGTGCCGGAGGCTCGATCGATAACGTGACCTGGCGGCAGCTCGAGCTTCTCGAGCCGATCGTGTTGCGTGCATGTGCCTACGACCCCGCGAAGCGCTACGCGACCGCTGCCGAGATGGAGAACGCGCTAACCGCCGCGGTGAAGCCCGCGACGCTCTCCGAGGTCGCGTCGTGGCTGCGTCACCTCGTCGGCGATTTGCTCGACGAGAGCGATCGCCTCATCGCCGACGAAGAGGCGAGCTGGCGCAGCGCGCAGGGCAGCGTATCGCTGCCCCCAGACGTCCCGCCGATCACCGAGTCGGGCATCGAGCCGACCGGCTTCGAATCCCCAGCCGAGGCAGCACGCACGAAACCGTGGCGAGGACACGCGGCCGTGAGCGAGGCGATCAAGGCGGTGTCCGCGACCCGCCGGCGGCACGTCCTGGTCGCCGTGCTCGTCGCGACCGTGATCGCATTGGCAGGCACGATCGTCGTATTGCAAACCACGCCGGCGGAGGATCCGTCGACGGCGGCGGCACCGAGCTCGCCCGTCGCGCAGGCGCCCGTGGAAACGAAGCCGCCTGCGCTCGAAACCAAGCCCGAGCCTGCGGCCGAAACCAAGCCCGAGCCTGCGGCCGAGACCAAGCCCGAGCCTGCGGCCGAGAGCAAACCCGAGACGGTCGCCGTCACCAAGCCCGAGGCTACGACCGCGACCCCGCCTGCGGGCGAGCCCAAGCCTGCGGGCGAGCCCAAGCCTGCGGGCGAGCCCAAGCCTGCGGGCGAAACCAAAGCTGCGATCGAATCCAAGACCGCGATCGAAACCAAGACCGCGATCGAAACCAAGCCTGCGGCCGAAACCAAGCCTGCCGAAACCAAGGCCGCGCTCGTCACGAAGCCTCCGAAGCGCAAGCCCGTCGTTCGCAAGCCGGCAAGGAAAACCGTGACCAAGGCCCCGGCACCGAAAGTTCCGCCCAAAGAAACGCCCAAGGAAACTCCCAAGGAAACGCCCAAGCCCACGGCCAAGTCTGCCGACTGCTCGACGCCGTTCTACTTCGAGGGCAACAAGAAGATCTTCAAGAAGGGCTGCCTCTAACCAGCCGTTCCTGTCACGCCGCGCGTTGCGAACCGCAACGCCGAGCCACGATCGCGACGCGGAATCGCGGTCCTACCCCGGCCTGTGCGTTGCAACGAGCAACACGCGATGAGGTGGCTCGCGCTGGCCGTAGTCCTCGTTGCGTGCGCGTACCAAAGCGCGCCGCCGGGCGGCGGTGGCGACGATGACGATCCGCCACCGACCTGGGAGCCCGGGCTCGGCGCGCACTGGAGCCCCGCGGGCGACGAAGTGTCGTTCCGCATCGCGTCGACGCGCGCGACGCGGATCGAGCTGTGGCTGTACGCGGAGCCGACCGGTACCGACGTCGCGCGGCTCGAGCTGACCCGCGGCGGCGATGGGTTCGGCGTGCGCGTGCCGGCGGGCGAGCTGCCCGAGGCGATCTACTACGGCTACCGCGTGTGGGGCCCGAACTGGCCGTACGACCCGGCGTGGCAACCGGGGACCGACTTCGGCTGGATCGCCGACGTCGATCGCGATGGCAATCGGATGAATCCGAACAAGCTCGTGATCGATCCGTACGCGCGCGAGCTGTCGCACGATCCGACAACGCCGGCCCAGCCGGATAGCTCGTTCTACGCGACGGGCATGCGGCGCTCGATCGACTCCGCGCCGGTTGCGCCGAAGGGCGTCGTCCTACGCGGCGAGCCGGTGACGCATGGCAAGCCGGCGCGCCCGCTGCGCGACGACGTGATCTACGAAGTGCACGTGCGCGGTTTCACGAAAGCGGATGCGATCGATTGCGCCGGCACGTATGCGGGAGCAGCGCAACGTGCAGCGTACCTGCGCGACCTCGGCATCACCGCGATCGAATTTCTGCCCGTGCAGGAAGCGAACAACGACCGCAACGATCTCGATCCGACGAGCGCGAGCGGCGACAACTACTGGGGCTACTCGACGCTCGCGTACTTCGCGCCCGATCGGCGCTACGCGTGCGATCAGTCGCCGGGCGGACCGACGCGCGAGTTTCGCGACATGGTCCGCGCGTTCCACGCACACGACATCAAGGTGTTCGTCGACGTCGTCTACAACCACACCGCGGAGGGCGGCGGCGGCTCGTTGCTCACGCTACGCGGTATCGACAACGCCGGCTACTACCAGCTCGATCGCAACGGCACCGGGTTCACGAATTCCAACGGCGTCGGCGCGGACGTCGCGATGGACAAGCCGCTCGCGAAGCAGCTAATGATGGACTCGCTGCGCTATTGGCGCGACGACCTCGGCGTCGACGGCTTCCGCTTCGATCTCGCGCCGGTGCTCGGCAACGTGTGCGGACCGGGCTGCTTCAAGTATGGGCCTGCCGTGCTCGAGGACATTGCGGACGCGTTCGAAGGCGTCGCATTGATCGCCGAGCCGTGGGGCACGGTCGCCGGCAGCTATCAGGTCGGTCAGTTCCCCAAAGGCTGGTCGGAGTGGAACGACAAGTTCCGCGACACCATGCGCAGCGATCAGAATCGCGTCGGTTCGGTTACGCCCGGCTGGCTCGCGAACCGCGTGCACGGCTCGACCGAGCTGTTCCGCGACGATGGCCGCATGCCGAGCGCGTCGATCAACTACCTCGTCTCGCACGACGGCTTTACGCTGCGCGACCTCTACGCATGTAACGACCGCAACAACCAGCAGCCGTGGCCGTATGGTCCTTCCGACGGCGGCACCACCAACAATCTGTCGTGGGATCACAACGGCGACGCGATCGCGCAGCGCCAGGCCGCGCGCACCGGGATGGCGCTCCTCCTCGTCTCGGCCGGCGTACCGATGCTCGTCGGCGGCGACGAGCTGCTGCACGGCGTACGATGCAACAACAACTACTACAACGTCGACTCGCCCGGGACGTGGCTCGACTGGTCCACGCAAGGCTCGGCGTTCTGGACATTCACGCAGCGCCTGCTGAAGTTCCGCGCAGCCCATCGCGCGCTGCATCCCGACCAGTGGATCGAGCCCGCGCAGGTGTCGTGGCGCGACGCCGCTGGCCAGCCGATCAGCGGCGCCTACATGGACGACGCAACCAAGCCGGTGCTCGCGTGGCGACTCGACGGCGCGGCGCTCGCCGACGACACGCTCTACATCGTCTACAACCGCAGCCCGCAGCCGTTACGCGTGACGCTACCGCCGCCGCCGAGCGGGCTCGCGTGGTATCGCGCAGGTGATACCGCCGCCTGGATGGAAGCGCAGGCGAACTTCCATGCGCCCGGCAGCGAGTACCGCATGAACCAGTCGCAGTACGACCTCGGTGCGCGCGCTCTCGCGATCTTCGTCGCCAGGTAGCGTCAGCGCGCGTTGCGCACGGCGGGCGCGCGTGGCGTGGCGCCGTCGTACTCGACGACGACCGACGTCAGCTTCGACGGAAACGTCGCGCGGTCCGCGAGGTTCAGCTGATCCCACGTGATGCCCTTCGCGCGCAGCTCGGCCACTGACGCCACGCTGATCCACGAGCCGGTGTTCGCGTAGTAGCCCGCGCGGCCACGTGCGACCTCGACGCGATTGACGCCGCCGCCGACGGAGTGCGTGTGACCGAGCACCACGACGTCGACATTGCGCACGCGCATCAGCGCCGTGGCGCCGTTCACCATCAGGTCGCCGAACAGCCGGTCGCGCAGCGCGCCCAGCGAGGCGGAGTCGATCTGCGACAGCGCGCGGCGCGCGGCGCCGAGGTCGGGCATCGCGACGGCGGCGGCAGCGAGACCGTGCCGGAGCGTCTCGAGCTCGGGGTCGGTTGCGAGGTCGGCGAGCGCGACGACCAACGCCTCGGTACTCTCGTCGCCGTTCACGAGGCGGTCGAGCACGTGGTCGATCACCTCGCGCGACGACTCCGGCCCGCGTTCCTTGCCCGGCATGCCGAGCGCGCCCTGCAGCGCGGACCCGAGTGCGTTGCGGTTGAGGCCCCTGCCCTGCGCGACGCGCAATAGATCGACCGCACGTGCGGCGGCGCCGATGTCGCGCGCGAGATCGGGATTGTCGCGCAGCCCCCATACCACCGCCGCCTTCTCCGGATACAGGTTGTCGATGAACGGAATCTGCCGCTCGGTCTCCGTATAGAACACGTCGACGAACACCTCGCCCCAGTTCGTCTGCAGGCGGCAGCGGCCGTCACGATCGCGGCCAAACGGCGCGTGCTGCGTAGCGAATCGGTTTGCAGCGTCGAGCTCGTGGCCGTGCGCGATGTAAACGCCCGCGTGCTGGTACGCGACGCCTTCGACGAACACCAGCCGCGCTGGGTCGCGCGGGTTGACTGCACGCGCGATCGCGAGCTGGACCTTCGGCCACAACAGATCGGCGTCGTGGTTGCCCGCGATGATCACGACGCGATGATCGCCGGTGTCGAGTAGCCGACCGAGCGCGCGGAACACGGTCGGGTGCGCAGCGATCGCGAGCTCGATCGCCGTGAGCGACGCAGCCTGATCCGAAGCGAGAACGGCGCCGGTGCGCGGCTGCTTCGGATCGCCGACGGCAGGCAGCGCACCGAGCGCGCTCGCGATCTGCCAGAACTCGATGAAGTCGCCGGCGATGACGAGATCCATCGGTCCGATCGCGCCCTCGCGCTCGAGGAACGCGGCCCACTCGGTGTCGGCGTAGAAGTCCTCGAGACCGGCGAACCGGCGATCGGTGGTTCCCGGCCCGAGATGTAGATCGCTGACGATCACCTTGCGGCGCGTACGCGGCTCGGCGTCGACCGAGATCATGTGCTGGTCGGGGGTGCGCGCGAGCAAGTGGTCGCACAGCGCACGATCGTCGAGCTTCGCGAGCGGAAACCGATCGACGAGGTCAGGTCGGCTTGGTGCGGGGTGCGCCTGCGAGCCGCAGGCTGCGAGCGCGATCAGCATCCAGCGCATCGCTGGGAGTATGACTCAGGCCGTCCAGGCAATGCGCGGCAAGCGACTGTCGCGCCGTCTCACTTGCGCTTCTTCATCATGTCGACCATGAAGCCCATCATCGCCTTCATCAAGGGATTGTCCTGCGGCTTCGAGGCCTCGGCCGCCATCTCGCTCTGGATCTTCGCCGCGGTGAGATAGAGAGCTCTCTCGTGTCGCCTCTCAGCGAGGATCTCCTTGTGACCGCGCCGCGTGGGAGTCGCCAATTGCCCGCCGACCACAGACAGCAACTCGGCATCGTTCAGGTCTCTCATGGTTGGTCCTTGCGGGTTCGAAGTCCCAGGCGTGCAGCTATGCGCGCTTCGTCATGGCCACCGCGGCCGCCATCATGATCATGGTCTGCATGTTCGACCGTCGCGGGCGCGTGAGTTGTTTGATGTCACTCGCGAGCGTCGTCAGCGCGTGCTCGAGTGTCGAGTCCGCGCGCCGCGACACGGCGGCGGTTGTTCTGCTGCCGCCGAGCACGGTCAGCAACTCACTGTGATCGAGTTCCTTCATGGCTAATCCGTTTCGGTTGTGTCCGCGAGGAAGAGCAGCCTGCGTGCCACCCGCGCTAAGTCGAGATGGATCGACCGAAACGAGTCCCGCGGGAATCAACCTGCGTCGCCTCGGGCTTCGCTTGTTACCCGCGGTTGTCGAAAACCGGCGCGTCGTGGGCGACGCTGCACGTCGCGGTAGCGGCTGAGGTAGTCAGCAGTGACTGATCGATCAGCCGCCTACCGCGCTGATCCGGCTTGAATGCTTCGATCCCGAAAGGGAAACCACCTGCCTTCGTGCTCGTCGCTACATCAGACGTCGTGCTCGTCCGCTCACTGTTGCGCGACCGCGCTTGTCGGCAGCCACCTACACTGGTTACGCGCGAGGCAGCTCGAGGACGAACGTCGCGCCTTTGCCTTCGCTCGGTCGGTAAGCCAGCTTGCCGCCCATCGCCTCGGCCAGCGACTGCGATAGCGCGAGGCCCAAGCCGAGCCCGGCCGGTCCGTCGGCGGTGACGCCGCGCGAGAATGCGTGGAACAGCTTCGTGCGATCGCCGACACCGGGGCCTTGGTCCTGCACGGTGACTTCGACGGCGTCGCCTCGATCGCGAGCGGCAAGCTTGATCGTACGGTCGTCGGCGTTGCGCGCGTACTTCTCCGCGTTGTCGAGCAGGTTGCCGACGATGCGCGCGAGCGCGTCGCGATCGAAGCGAGCACGCAGCTCGGGAGATACGTCGAGCTCGAGCGCAGCACCTGCGCGATCGAGTGCCGGCTGTGCACGCTCGGCGAGCTCGCACAGTTCTTCGCCGAGCGCACCGACCTGGGCGTCGACGGCGAGGTTGCCGCGCTCGAGCTGCGAGAACCCGAGCACGTTCGACACGACGCGGCCGAGCCGCGACGCCTCCTCGCTCATCCGGCGCGCGTAGTCGCGAACCTTGCCTGGATCACCAAGTCCGTCGGCGAGCATGTCTCCGTAGAGCTGTAGTCCCGCGAGCGGCGTGCGCAGCTCGTGCGCGGCCGCGGCGGCAAACTGGCTGCGCTCGCGCGCGAGCTGCTCGGCCCGCAACACGAGCACGAGCACGAACGCAGCGGCGAGTAGCGCGATCGAGCCGATCGCGACGAACCGGATCAGGAAGCTGCGCGCGATGCCGGCCGCCGACAGCGAGGCCTGTGCAATCGCGCGCGGGTTCGGCGACACGCTGAGCTGCCAGCCCGGCACGAGGTCGACGCCGCGATCCGGACCGAGCACACGCTCGGCTTCGGGCTCGCGGCGCTCTGGTGTGTCCGCGTGCAGCTCGGCGACCATCTCGCCGGCCTTCGTCGCGAGCCGGTTCGTCAACGCCGAGCGATCGACGACGAAGCCTTGCGCGAAGCTGCCGTCGGGCGTCTGCACGTGCCGCACCGCGAGCAGCGTCGGGCTACCGCCGAACGCGAGCGTGCGCCATTCGAGCGGCGAGACCGTGATCGTGACTGGTGGCGGCGGCTCGGGCGGCGGCTTGACGACCCGCTGCACCGGCGGTCTCTGCACCGGCGGTTTCTGCACCGGCGGCGTCTGCACGACCGGCGGCTTGTCGGGCGGTTTCTGCACCGGCGGCGTCTGCGCTTGCTGCGGCTGGACGCGCTGCTGCTGGATGTTGGTCGGTACGTTCGCGAGCTGCGCGTTGTTGTCGAGCTGCTGCTGCCAGTAGACCTGGTTGGAGTTGCTGTTCTGGATATAGACGTCGGGAGCCACCTTGATCACCTGCGTCTGCTGCTGGATCGGCGTGTCCTCCTGCTGCACGACGGGCGGGCGCGGGCGCGGTTGTGGCCGCGGCTTCGGCGTGACTTCGGCAACCATCACCGGCACCGCAGGTGGCGTGAGCGCGCGAGAGAGATCGAGCACGACCTGGCGGCGAAACGCGCTGTTGCCGGCGATGTTATCGGGCTCGCTGAGATCCGGAAAGTCGTCGTTGATCGTAGGCGTCGTGGCTTTACCCTTCGCATCGATCTGGAAGTAGCCGAGCACGAGCTTGTCCTCGGGGTTCCGCGAGAGCGGCGACGGCGCCACGCTGACGCCGATCGATTTCGGGTCGTGCATCAGGTTCTGATAGTGGAAGTACGGTCGCCGGACCTCGCGCGCGATCAACGCTTCGAGATCGGCGTGGAGCTCGCGCGCGAGCTCGTCGGCGCGCTGCTCGGCGTCGCGGCGTGGCGTATCGCGCACCTCTTGCTGGCGCATTCGCACGTCGTGCCAGCCGGAGAAAAACCACGCACCGAGCAGTGCGGCGAGTAGCGCGCAGAGCAGCGCCGCGGCGTACCACGCGCGCGAAGCCGGCTTGCGTCTGATCAGCGCGCGAGTCTCCATGCGTACCCTGCGCCTTTGACGCTGACGATGAGCGTCGGCTTTGCTGGATCGGCCTCGAGCTTCTTGCGCAGTACCGCGATCGCCATGTCGACCGCACGTGTCTGCAAGTCGCCGCGCTGACCGAACACCTGCTCGAGCAACTCCGCCCGCGTGACCACGCGGTCCTTGTTGCGATACAGCCAGCGCACGATACCGACCTCGCGCGGCGTCAGCGCGACGCGTTGGTCGCCGCGCACGACGGTCATCCGCGCGAGATCGATCACGGCGCCTTCGGCCTGGACCTCGTCGAGCGACTCGCCGGTTGGCGCACGACGGCCGAGCACGCGCACGCGCGCGAGCAGCTCGCGGGCCGAGAACGGCTTCGTCACGTAATCGTCGGCGCCTTCGATGAGGCCGCGCACCTTGTCGTCCTCGGAGCCGCGGGCGGTGAGCATCAGGATCGGCATGCCGGGCCGCGCAGCGCGCAATCGCCGGCACACCTCCATGCCGTCGAGGCGGGGCAGCATTAGATCTAGTACGACGAGGTCGAACGGATCGCGCAGTCCCGCTTCGGCGCCGGCGACCCCATCGCCGACCGCGGTGACGGCATGACCGTCGCCCGACAGCAGATCGACGATGCCGTCTCGCAAGCTCGCTTCGTCTTCGACCACGAGAATTCGCACGCATCTCATTGTGTCACGCCGGTGTGTAAGGGGCGTGTAAAGCCGTGACTTACACAGGCCTGACGGCAGCGTGGCGCACGACCACCTAGCGTATTTCGCATGCCACCAGCACTCCGTCTTCCCATCGGTCTCGCGCTGTGCGCCGCAGCATGCGCAACCTCTCCCTCTCATGCCGGCTCGCCGGCGACGCCCGAACAGACCGCGTCCCTCGACGCGCCGAGCGCCGAGCTCGCCGAGCTGCTCGCGCGCTACGATCGTGAACCGTCGGGTCCAGCCAAGACCAAGCTCGCCGCCGAGGTCGACGCGTTCGCGCACCAAAAATACGCGACCGTGTCGCGTCTCTATTGGTACACCGATCTCACGGCGGCGCAGGCGAGCGCGCGCTCGAGCCAAAGGCCGATCTTGCACCTGCGCATGCTCGGCCGCCTCGACGAAGAGCTGTCGTGTGCGAACAGCCGGATGTTCCGCGCCACGCTCTACGCAAACCGCGAAGTCTCGAAGTTCTTGCGCGACAACTTCGTTCTCTACTGGTCGAGCGAGCGCCCGGTTCCGAAAGTGACGATCGACTACGGCGATGGCCGCAAGATCGAGCGCACGACGACCGGTAACAGCGCGCACTACGTGATGGACGCCGACGGTCACGTGCTCGACGTGCTGCCCGGCCTCTACGCGCCGACTGCATTCCGCACGGAGCTGACCGACAGCCTCGCGCTTGCACGCAGCGTGCGCGGCAAGTCCGACGACGAGCGCGCGAAGCTCGTGATCGACTATCACCAGGCCGAGCTCGAGGCAGCGACCGAGGCCGGCGCGAAGCTCATCGGCACTCCTTACATACCCGGCATCAACACGCTGCTGACGCAGCGGCGCGCGCAGGCCGAGCTCGCGATCGCCCAGCGCGCGACAATGACGAAGTCCGCGATGGAGATCTCCGACCTCCGCACCATCACCGCAGAGATCGTGCTGGAGAAGTGGTCCGAGGACGACATCGCGTTGTGGGCATCGGCCGGGCAGATGCTCTACGCCATCGGCGACCTCGAGCGCGACGAGCGGATGGGACTGCCGAGGGTCCGCGGCAGCGGCAGCATGGTCCGCCGCGCCGTCCGCCGCGAAGATCCCGACCAGCAGCTACCCCCGCGCGTGCTCGACGACGCGAGCCTCGCACTCGTGTCGAGGCTCCACGACGCGGTCGCCGCCGTGCGCACGACCAAGGAGCAGAAGGACGTGATGATCCGCCGGCTCGAGCAAAACCTCGTCGCAGACAGCGCGCTCAACCAGCTGCGCCTGCGGCCCGCCATCTCGCGCGAGATCATGGGCCAAGGCGGTAACGTCCCATTCGCGAAGCTCAACGCGTTCGTCTATGCCGAGGTGTTCCGCACGCCGAAGGCCGACGCGTGGCTCGGACTGCTGCCGCGGACCGACTTCACGGGCCTGCCCGGTGATGGCGTTGTGATGCGCTGATATACTGCGCAGGCAATGCGCAGCGTTTGGCTCGTGGTCGGCCTACTCCTCGTTCCTGCCGTCGCGGCCGCCGAAGAGGAAGACGATTACATCCAGATCGGTGGCTTCTTCGGCCCGCGCATTTTCTCGAACGCTGGGCTCCTCGGCTACAACTACGAGCAGCCCGGCCATCCCGACCTCGTCAATTCGATCGGGCTAGGGTTTCGCATCGGCAAGCCGTTCTTCCTGCCGTGGTTCGTGCCCGAGGCCGAGCTCATCGTCGTACCGACGAAGACGACGACGGTGATGGACGTCAACACGAACGTCGTCTGGATCGAGCCCCGCTTCCACGCGCGCATCGACCTGCTGCCGCAGCGCCGCCTCAACCCGTTCCTGTTGATCGGCGGCGGCTCCCCGATCTCGCTGTCGTCCGCGCGCAAGACGTTCAACTCCGGCATCGTCGGCGAGGGCTACATCGGCGGCGGCATCCGCTTCGATTCCTACAAGGGATTCGTGATGCGGTTCGACGCTCGCCTCTCCGCGCTGCCGTCGGCCGAGGACGAAGGCCTCATCGCGGGCCGCGTCAACCTCGAGGCCGACATCAACTTTGGCATCGAGCTCTCGCCCGGCAAACCACGCCGCGCGATCGTCACCGAGGAGAAGGTCGTCGTTGACGACGCGCTGCCCGCCGACAAAGACGAGGACGGCATCCCCGACGCCTCCGACAAGTGCGTCGATCGCCCGGAAGACATGGACAACAACGAGGACGCCGACGGCTGTCCCGACATCGACAACGACAACGATCGTGTGCTCGACATCGCGGACAAGTGCCCGGGCCCGATCGAGACGCTCAACGGCTTCGCCGACGACGACGGCTGTCCCGACAGTGTGCCCGCCGACGTCGAAGGGCTCCGCGGCTCGATCGAGGGCCTGCTCTACGCCGAAGGCGAGACCGCAGTGCGCGAGAGCGCGACGAAGTACCTCGCGAGGATCGCGAAGGTGATGATCGCGAACCCGTCGATCCGCGTCGTGCTGATCGGTCACACCGACGATCGCGAGGCCAAGGCGTTCGCGACGCCGCAGCCCGGTCAACCAGCGCCCGACGTCACGACGATTGCCACCGACCTCGCACGCGCCCGCGCCGAAGCCTGTCGGCAGGCGATGGTCGCGGCCGGCATCCCGGCGGGCCGCATCGTCGTCGACGGCGTCGGAGCCGAGGAACCGGTCGCCGACAACAGCACCGCGAAGGGCCGGCTCGCGAACCGCCGCGTCGAGATCAAACTCTACGTACCGAAGTGATCGAACGAGCTCGGTGGCTCGTAGCCTGCGCGCGGCGCGCGCGACGCCGCGACGATCAGGGATCGCGGATGTACTGCGCCATGTCAGCGGTCACCGTCGCCACGTTGCACGCGACGTGCGCTTGCAAGAGCTTGCTGTAGCGCTCTCGATCGCGATCGGTCATGTCCACCATCGCTTCGCCGTTGACGCCGACGTCTTCGCCCAGCTTCTGCGTGCACGCGATCGTGGTGCACGCGCACATGTCCCTGCGGAGCTTGTCGTAGCGCTCGAGCTCCGCTTTTCCCTTCGGCTTCGCCGTCTCGATCGAGTAGGGCGCCGCGATCTCGGCGAGCGCTTCGTCTCGCTTCTTCTTCGTGATGGCAACGTTCGCGATCAGCTTCTTCGCGTCCTCGGGCTCGGTCACGCGCATGTGGCACCCGATCTCGCGGTTCTTGAGCCACTCGTTACGCTCGCGGTCGGCCGGGCCGAGCTCGTCATCCATCGCCTGGTCGTAGGTGATCACCGACTGCGCTGCGCGAAAACAGTCGAGATCCGCGCATCGGCACGCCTTCTGTTCGAGGTGCGCGGCAAGCTGCGCGAGATAGGCCGCGCCCTTGGGCGTTGTCTTCACCGCGCCGCCTGGCGCCTCACCTATCGCCTCGCCGCCCGCGGCCGGCTCCGCGTTCGGTGCCGCCGATCCGCCGGCCGTCGGCTTCGACGAGTCGGACTTACAGGCCGCGAGCAAGAGCACCAGGACCAGGGCCGACGAGCTCATCCAGCGATCGTAGACCGACCCCGGGTCGCCGAGCAGCAAATTCGCAGCGGCGGCTTTGCAGGCCGCCGTCGCGTGACGCTCTCACACCGTGGCGCGGCCGTACTCGTAGCGCGATGGTGGCGGCGCGACGCCGAGCGCTTCCATGATCCGCCGCTTCGGCCCTTCGTTCGGCCATCCGCGCGGACCGACCGCAACGTAGAGCGTCGTGTCGCGAAAGGCGACCGCGACGTTCGGGCCGTCGTGCACGCCGATCTCGCAGGCCCAAACGTGCGCCGTCGCGGTCTGCTCGACGTCGCGCGCGAGCAGCGGCAGTGCCCGCAGCACGACGCGCAGCTGATGCTGCTCGAGGTTCGCGGCGAGCCGAAATCGAAACGGATGACCGACGCGAGCCGACATCTGTGCATCGTGGCCGAGCAACATCGCCTCGACATCGTCGCGGCTCCATGCCGTCGGCTCGTAGAAGTTGTAGTAGAGGTGATTCGCCCACCACGGCATCACGGTATCTTGCCAGGACTGGCGCAGCTCATCGAGCCACGCCTCTTCCTCGCCTGCGAGCGCGCGCTCTACTTGCGCATCGAGATCGGCGAGCGTGCTCAGCAGCTCGTGAATCCCCTCGTCGGTGTCGAGCACCTCGCCGACCTCGAGTAGCAAGTAGCGGCCGAGCCGCGTCGTGTCGAGCACCTC
>DATDCH010000283.1:0-9094 GCA_036524455.1 Kofleriaceae bacterium
ACTTCGTAATCGCTCGTCGCACCGTTCTTGGTCCGGCCGGGCACGAGCAGGTGACGGCTGTCGAGGCGAACGTCGAGCGTGTTGTTGAGCGCGAACCGCGCGCCGATGCCGGTGTGCACCGCCTTGTCGGTGTCGTTGTCCATCTGCGGTGATGTCGAGCGCAGGATATGACCGCCGACACCGGCGACGAGGAACGGTTTGAACCGGCCGGTCAGGATGTCAAACCGCGCGTGCGCACCGAGGCCGTAGACCGTCGCCTCGTCACCGAGCACGTCATCCTCGGTCGGGATCCACGCAGCCTCGGCTTCGAGTGCGAGTCGCTTGTTGAGCGGCAGCGCGGCGCGAATGCCGAGCAGGCCCGACGAGACCGGACCCGGCTCCATCGCGTGATCGGCGACGCCGAGCTCGACGGTCTCGGAGAAGTCGTGCACACCGAGCACGAGACCCACTTCGATTCGCCGCGGCTCGGCAGACGCGGTGGTGGAGAGCAGCAAGAGCGAGAACGCGAGTTTCTTCATACGCACCTCAGTTGCACGCGCCGTAGGTGTTGGCGCCGATGTTGATCGCGTCGGTGTAACCAACGCACGTCTGACCCGTCGGGCACGTGCTGGCCGCGCCGACGATGCAATTCTTCTTGCACGTCGCGCCCGTTGCCGGGCCGGCGCACACCAAGCCGGTCGCGCACTCGCTGTCAGCCGCGCAGGTTTGCCCCAGCGCCTTCGCACCGCCGTAGAAGCAGTCCGTGTAATCGCCCGTCGCGGCGTGAAACGGCAGGCAACCCATGCTCGTCGGGCAACCACTTTGGGTGACGGGATCGCACGCGTTCGTGCACACCGTGACGTCGAGTGGATCACCGTTGTTGTTCTCGAGGTCGATCAGGCACCGCGAACCGATGCCCAAGCAATCGGTGTCCTGCGTGCAGAATCGCGCGCACCAGGCCCGCGCGGTGGCCATGTCGCCGGTGCACGTGTAGCCGTCCTTGCACGCCGTCTCCGTCATGCAGTGGCTATTGCTCGTGCCCTGCGATGTGACGGCCCGACACGAGGTCGATCCATCGTCGTTGACATCGCACGCCGGCGTCGCACCGCTGCACCCGCTCTGCGGTACCAGCGTGCACGCCATCACCGGCGGCGAATCGATTGCAGCATCCGTGGGGTGGATGACGCTGCCGTCCTGCCCTGTTGCGCCGCTGTCTGGGCGGCCGCTGTCGGGTTGGCCGAGTCGTGACTGGTTGTCCCCAAAGTCGCAGGCCGCGACGAGGCTGAACCACGCTAACCATGCTGAGAGCTTCATGTGGATAGCCAGCTGATGCCGGGCCGGAACTGATGTCGCAGCACGAATTTGAATTAGTGATCGCGCAGCTTCGTATATGGTCCGCCGCGTGACGCCCTGCCCGACCGACGACGTACTCGGTGCGCTCGTCCAGCAGGTGCTGGCTGACGATGAGTCAGAACGTGTGCGCGTGCACATCGACGAGTGCAACGTGTGCGCGCAAGCGGTCGTCGCCGCGGTGAAGGGACGCGCGATGAACCCGGGCGTCGCGCCAACGCTCGCGTTCGGCACGCAGACGTTGCCAACGATCGCGCCCGAGCGCAGCGAAGCGGTGATCGGCTCCAAGATCGGGCGCTATGACGTGCGAGCGCTGCTCGGCGCAGGCGGCATGGGCCACGTCTACGAGGCGTACGACGCCGAGCTCGATCGCGCGATCGCGCTCAAAGTGTTGCGACCCGAGCTGGGCGTCGCACAGTCGTTGACCGAGCGGCTCGTCCGCGAGTCGCGCCTGATGGCGAAGGTCTCGCACGGCTCTGTGATCACAGTCTACGACGTCGGTCGCGCAGGCTCGACGGTGTTCATCGCGATGGAGCTGATCCGCGGCGAGACGCTCGGCTCGTATGTCGCGCGCAAGCGGCCGCCGTGGCGCGAAGTGGTCGAGCTGTTCGAACGCGCCGGTGCCGGGCTCGCCGCCGCCCACCGCGCCGGCATCGTGCACCGCGACTTCAAGCCCGAGAACGCACTCGTCGAGCTCCACGGTGACACGGTCTCGCGGGTCGTCGTCACCGACTTCGGCATCGCACGGGCGACGTCGATCGCGGACGATCCCGAACGCGGCATCGTCGGCCGGCGTTCCGATCCGCGCATCACGTCGGTGGGCAGCGCGATCGGCACGCCCGCTTACATGGCACCCGAACAGCTCAATGACGCCCACGTCGATCTGCGCGCCGACGTCTTCGCGTTTGCGGCGTCGCTGTGGGAGGCGCTGTTCGGCTCGCGGCCATTCCCGGGCCGGACCGTCGACGAGATCCGTGGCGCGATGCGGCGGCGGCCGCAGGCGCAGAAGACGAACGTGCCGCGCGCAGTGATCCGCGTGCTCGAGCGCGGTCTCGCGATCGAGCGCACCGAACGCTGGCAGGACATGACCGCGTTCGTGCGCGAGCTGTTGATCCTGCGGTCGCGCCGTCGCCGCATACAGGTCGCTGCCGGCGTGATGGGGCTCGTGGGTGCAGGCATCGCAGGTGCACTCGTACTCGCGCGGCCGTCGCACGAGGACCCATGCGCGCGTGCAACGCTCGCGCTCGACACCACGGCCGTGCGCGCCGCGATCGCCGATCCGGTCGCACGCGAAGCGGTCGCCACGAAGCTCGCCGGTGCCGCCGACACGTGGCGCAAGACGCACGAGGCCACATGCAAGGGCGATCGTCACCCGGTACAAGCGCCGACCACGACCGCGTGTCTCGACGCCCGCAAGCTCGAGATCCTCGGCGTCGCCGACGACGTGGTGATCGATCATGGCGAGCACGCACTGCGCTATCTCGCGGTGCTCGGTGACGCCGCGCAATGCGCGAGCCCCGCTCCAAGCCAGCTCATTGCAAAGGTGCCTGCGGATCCGGCGTTACGCCGCAAGGTCACCGCGCTGCGCTACCGCGCGTTCACGGCGGAGACCGCACGTGACAACGCCGAGTTCAAGCTCGCGATCGACGAGGCAACGAAAGTCGTAGCGGAGGCCGAGAAGACCTGGCCGTTCCAGCACGCCGAGGCGCTCTATTTGCTCGGCACGGCGCAAGCGCTGGGTGGCGACAGCAAGCTCAGCGTCGGGACGTTGCGCCACGCAGCCGCGGTCGCCGAGACCGCGCATCACGATTACATCGCAGCGAACGTGTGGATCCAGCTCGTGCTGTCTGCAGCGGATGACAACGCACCCGAGCGCGGACTCGAGTACGCGAACTACGCCGAAGCGGCGCTCGACCGGCTCGGTCGCCCGCCGCTGGTGACCGCACTGTTCGAGTACGCGAAGGGCAGCACGTTGAGCCTGCTCTCGCGTTTCGACGAGGCGGAGATCAGCCTGCGCCGCGCGGTCGATCTCGCGTCGAACGGCGCGCTCGCCACACTACCGCAGGCGATCCAGGGGCTCGGCTTTCTCTACGAACAGCAAGGCCGCTACACCGACGCCGTCGAGGCGTACCGGCTCGCGCTCACGAAGTTGCCAGAGAACGGCGCGGGTTCGGTGTCGGGCGCGATCGTCTTCCGCCAGCGGCTGGCGATGAACCTCGCGATGCTCGGCCGCACGGCCGAAGCCAAGGCGGTCTCGCGCGAGGGCGTCGCGATCGCCGAGTCGAAACTTCCGCCCGAGAATGTCGATCGTGCAACGGCGCGCGGCAACCTCGCCGAGGTCCTGTTGCAAGACGGCTCCGTCGAGGAAGCGCTCGTCGAAGTGCAGCAGGCGATGCACGCGCTCGCGAAGCTCGAAGGCGAGCGCTCCGCGCGGTTTGGCCAGCTGCTATCGATCAAAGCCGACGCGCTGCACCTGCTCGAACGCCACGGCGAAGCAGCTGTGCAGTTCGCCCGCGCCTGCGACATCGCCGCGTTCCACCATGGCGAGAAGTCATCCGATCACGCGGCCTGCGAGCTCAACCGCGCGATGGCGCTTGTCGACGCGGGCGACCACGCGACCGCGCTGCGCGTGATCGACAAGGCGGTGCCGACCTTGCTCGACGCCTTCGGCGAACCGCATCCACAGGTTGCAAACGCGCTGCTCACCCGCGGCATCCTGCGCGTCAAGGCGGGCCAAAGCGCGAACGGCATCGCGGATCTCGAGCGCGCGGTGAAGAACTTCGAGCCCGGCACTGCCGACGCGGGTCACCTCGCAAACGCGCAATGGCACCTTGCCAAGGCGCTGTGGCCTATCGATCGCGAGCGTGCAAAACCGATCCTCGATCAAGCGCTGGAGACGTTCAAACGCGCATCGCTGACCTGGGTCGCCCAGCATACCGAAGCCGCCGAATGGTTGGCGACCAACGGCAAGCCGAAGCGGCGCTAACGCGGGCATGCTCTACTAAGAGCGTGCTGTTGATCGCGGTCGCGACCGATGCCCAGGCCTACTGGGAGAATCACATGCCGGGCCCAGGTCCGCAGGATCGGCTCGGCCCGCAGATCACGATTCTCGCGAGCATGGCGCCCGCGGGTGGCGCCGACGGCACGTACCACTTCGTCGACGACAACATCTGGGATGTTCGCGTGATCGATCCGAACGGGCATGTCGTCTACGAGAACGACAAGGTCAACGGCGGCGGCGGTGACAAGCTCGTGCTCGGCACCGGCCAGATCGATCAGTTCACGTTCCGCATGCCATTTGGCAGCGCCGAGGGCACGTACACCGTCGAGGCCCAGCTGCTGCAGAGCGGCGTGCAACCGATCGTGACCGCGACGTTCGAGTACGGCTGGGCGCAGTAGTTACCTGCAGCACGCGATCGCACGCTGGGCAGCGCAGCCGATCGGCAGCGGCGCCGTTCCCGACGAGTGCGTCTTGATGTCGCCGTCGACATCGAGAAACGTCGACGAGAAGCTCGTGCCGCTCGGGTTTGTCCAACCCGTGCACGTGTAGCTCGACGTCCAGCGCCCGAATCGCGGCGAGCCGTCGAGCACCATCTCGTCGCGCTCGCTAACACTGGGATCGAGCCACGCACCGCTCGTCGGAATCGTCACACCCGATGTGGCGCGCAGATATTCGGCCGCGTGGCACATGTGCGCGCCCGCAAACTCGGCGGCGCACACGCCGTGCATGCCGGGACGGCCGCCCGCGATGCTGCCGCCGTTCGTGATCATCGAGGAGAACCCGGCGAACTGCACCTTCGGCGCGCCGTTGCAGCACGCGAGGCTGCGTTGCACGTTGCAGCCGGGCGGCAGCGGCGCCGTACCACTCGACGCCGTCGTGATCTGGCCGCTCGCCGCGAGGTAGGTCGACGAGAAGCTCGAGCTCGAGTTGTTCGTCCAGCTCGAGCACGTGTAGGAACCGGTCCAACGCCCGGTTCCGGGACCACCTTCGAACGTCAGCGACGCGTCGAACGATAACGAATACGGCAGCACGCTCGGATCGAGCCACGCGCCACTCGCGGGCACGAGCGTCGGCGAGTTGGTCGCGATGTATTCGGCGGCATGGCACAGATGCGCACCTGCAAACTCGGTCGCACACCGCGCGTGCATCGCATCGCGGCCACCCGCGGAGCCGTCGTACTTCGCGGCGGTGAAACCGGCGAACGCCGCGACGTCTTCGCTGTAGGCGCCGTTGCCCGCCGGCCCCGTGGGACCTTGCGGACCTGGATTGCCCTGCGGTCCCGCTGGGCCCTGCACACCGGGCATGCCCATCATGCCGGTCGCGCCGGTTGCACCCATCGGACCCATCGGGCCGGCGGGACCCTGCAAACCCATCGGGCCCATCGGCCCCATCGGGCCGAGCGCGCCCGCCACACCGTCGGCGCCGGCAAGACCCTGGGGACCGGCCGGACCGATCGGTCCCTGTGGACCTGCCGGGCCTTGCGGGCCGACCTCGCCTGGATCGCCCTGCGGCCCGGGCACACCCTCGCCGTCCGTATCCGAGCTCCCACACGCGATCAACATGACGAGGGCGAGCCGCTTCATGCGGGAACGAGCCGGCAAATCCTGCGCGGTCGCAGGAAATCATCGAGTGGGTTGACGATTTTCGCCGGCACGCGTGAAATCGTTGCCGATGTCGTCGTGGGAGCCGACCGCGTTGCTCGATGCCCTCGACGAAAGCGTCACCGTGTACTCGCGCGACGCGGTGGTGTTGTACGCAAATCCTGCGACGTTCCGCATTTTCGGCAGGGAGCTGACCGGCAAGTGCATCTGGGATGTGTTCCCCGAAGCCGTCGGCTCGGAGTTCTATCAAGCGTTTCATCGCGTGCTCGCGAGGGGCGGTTCCGAGCAAGCCGATCATTACTACCCGGTATGGGATCGCTGGTTTCGCAATCAGATCGTCGTCGTCGGCGATCACCTGCACGTCGTCGCGCACGACGTCACCGAGCACAAGCTTGGTGAGGTCCGGCTGCGCGCGCTCGCGCGAGCGTCGCAGGCATTCGCACGTACCGTCGAGCTCGCGCCGCTCTGCGAAGCAATCGCGCAATCGCTCGCCGAGCTCGTCGGCGACGCGTGCATCGTTCGGGTGATCGAGGGCGACGAGCTGACGCCGGTCGCTGTTCATCATTCGGATCCGCAGCGGCAAGACTCGCTGCGCGCGTTCTTCGCAAAGCCGCTGGCCAAGAGTGAGGGACTGAGCGCAAAGGTATTGGCGACCGGCGACCCGTTACTGATCGAGCGCGTGGAGAGCAGCGTCCTGCGCAGCTCGTTTCATGGTGACGATCACCGCGCAGGTATCGACCGCGGCGCACCGCACTCGGTGATCGCGACCGCGCTGACCAACGGCAAGGAGCGCGTCGGCGTCATCACGATGTTGCGCGACCGCACGCCGCGCCCGTACACGCGCAACGACCTGTCGCTACTACAAGACCTCTCCGAGCGCGCCAGTATGGCGATGGCTCGCGTGCGTTTGTTCGAGCAATCGCAGCTAGACCATCGGCGCGCCATCGTAATCTCGGATGCATCGCGGGCATTCAGCGCCGCTGAAGGTGACACGCGGGCGATCCTCGACCTGCTGGCGCGTGCGGCTGCCGCCGAGGTCGGCGAGATCGCAGTCGCGAACGTGATCACCGACGACGGCCACCGTCTGCGTCCGGTCGCGTTTCACTCGAACGCCGAGCTGACCAGCGAGGTTCAAGACTTGCTCGGCAGAGAGACGCCGCTTGCCGGTTCGTTCTCCGAGCGGGTCATCGCGACGGGCAAGTCGGTGCGACTCACAAACCTCGACGTCGAGTCGTTCGTGAGCAGCACGACCGAAAAGTACGCCGGTATGGTGCGCAAGTTCCAACCGAAGAGCTTCATGATGGTGCCGCTCCGGCGCGCGCAGCGCGTGCTCGGCATGCTGGCCGTGAGCCGCACGGCATCGGCTGTGCCGTACAGTGACACCGACGAGTCCTTGCTCGAGGAGCTTGCCGATCGTGCTGCGCTCGCGGTCGATAGCAGCCGCGTCCTCGCAGCCGAGCGGCTGGCACGGCAGTCGGCGGAGCGGGTCGCCGCACAGACCCGCCGGTTGCAGGCGATCGCTTCCGAGCTGTCGGACCGACGCCCGACGCGCGAGGTTGCGGAGACGATCCTGCGCGAGAGCACGACGGTGCTCGGCGACCCGGTGGGCACCGGCGCGATCTGGCTGGTCGACGACAACCGCAACTGCGTGATGCTCGCGAGCGTTGGCTACGAGACCCCCCAGCGCTACTCGACCCTGCCACTCGATGCAGCGATTCCGCTCTGCACGGCGGTGCGCACGGAAACGCCGCTCTACCTGGCTAACGTCAAAGAGTACGCCGAGCAGTTTCCCGAATCGGCGAAGCGGCTCGGCAGCGATGCTCCGGCCGAGTTCGCGACGGCGTGTCTGCCGCTGATCAGTGAAGGTCGCGCGATCGGCGGCCTCGTGTTCGCCTATCCCTATGCGCGTACGTTCATCGCCGACGAACGTACGTTCATCGAAGTGCTCGCCAGCCAGTGCGCGCAGGCGATCGATCGCGCTCGTCTGCTCGAGCAGGAGCGCGCTGCGAGCGAGGCCGCACGCGCCGCCGACCGACGCAAGGACGAGTTCCTCGCGATGCTCGGTCACGAGCTACGCAACCCGCTCGCGCCGATCATGACGGCACTCGAGCTGATGCGGCTACGCAACGAAAACAGCAACGAACGCGAGCGCGCGATGATCGAGCGGCAGACCCGCCACCTCGTGCGCCTCGTCGACGATCTGCTCGACATCTCGCGCATCACGCGCGGCAAGATCGAGCTCCACAAGCACCGCGTCGATCTTGGAAGTGCGATCGGCCGTGCAGTCGAAATGGCGAGCCCGCTGCTCGAACAGCGCAATCACCACGTGTCGATCGCGGCGCCGCGCGGGCTCGTCTACGTCGACGGCGACGAGTTTCGGCTCGCGCAGGTGTTCCAGAATCTGTTGACCAACGCCGCGAAGTACACGCCGAGCGGCGGCTCGATCACGGTGCGACTGACGACGAACGGCACCGACGCGGTCGCTGAAATCGAGGACAACGGCGTTGGCATCAGCTCCGGCGCGCTATCGACGATCTTCGATCCGTTCGTGCAGGGCGCCCAAAATCTCGATCGCTCGCAGGGCGGCCTCGGTATCGGTCTCACGCTCGTGCGGAGCCTCGTCGAGCTGCATGATGGCCACGTCGAGGCGCACAGCGAAGGTCCCGGTCTCGGCAGCCGGTTCTCGGTGACACTACCGCTGTCGGCCGGAATGCTGCGTGAGGCGCAGCGCACGCCGCAAGGCATGGCGCCGATCCGCGCAACGAGGCGCCGCGTGCTCCTCGTCGACGATAATCGCGACGCCGCGGAGATGCTCGCAGAGCTGTTGCGCTCAGCCGGCCACGAGGTCGTGGTCGCGTTCGATGGGCCATCGGCGCTGCGCACGCTGCCGGTGTTCACGCCCGAGGTGGCGTTGCTCGACATCGGACTGCCGGTGATGGACGGCTACGATCTGGCGCGCCGACTCAAGGATGCACTGCCCGCGACGCCGCGTCTTGTCGCGATCAGCGGCTACGGCCAGGAGCACGATCGCCAGCGTAGCCGGGCGGCCGGCTTCGACGCGCATCTCGTCAAGCCGGTGCAAGCGGAACAGGTGCTCGCCGCGGTCGACGACCCGGTCAGCTGAGGCACGCGACCGCTGATCAGTTGACGATGCCGAAGATCG
>DATDCH010000284.1:0-9164 GCA_036524455.1 Kofleriaceae bacterium
AGACACCGACTTGTCCGCGAACAGCGCCGAGCCGCCCGAGAACAGCAGCACGTTGAAGTGGTCGGTCGGGCGCAGTTTGCCGAGCAAGTCGCGCATCAGCGTCTTCGTGGTGTCGAGCGGGAAGCCGTGCATCGAGCCCGACACGTCGATGATGAACACGTACTCGCGCGGTGGAATCTCTTCGAGGGCGGGGCGGCGCGGCGGCTGCACCATCATGAGGAAGAAGTTCTCCTTCGCGCCCGGGAACAGCAGCAGGCCCTGCTGGATCGCGTCACCGGCGAGCCGGTAGCGCAGCACGAAGTCCTTGTTGCCGGTCGCCGCGCCGTTATCGAGCGACACCGTCGCGTTCATGTTGTTCGTACCGAACGCGGCCTTGATCTTGTGCGACGGCGAGTCGAGCTGCTGGATCTTCATGCCGCCCGCGACGCTGACGTTGATATCGAACACGTAGGTGATCGCGTCGCCGGCGTGCTGATAGCCGGCCTTGACGGACTTGTTGTCCGCGGCCTTGGTGTCGAGCGTCTCGCTCGCGTAACGCGGGCCCACGACGGTGGGATAAACGAGCTCGTAGACGCCGTCAGTGGGCACGAGCAGCTCGGTGTAGCGCAGCTCGACCTCGATCTTGTCCTTCGGCAGGATGTTCGCGACGTTCATCGAGAACACGTTTGGCCGGTCTTGTTCGAGGAGCGACGCGGTCTTACCCGCCGCTTTTGCCTCCTCGTATTCCTTGCGCGCTTCCTCGCGTTCCTTGATCTTCGCGTCGATGATGCGCGTGCCGATCTTCATTCGCATGCCGTAGACCGCGGCACGCGTCGAAGCCGGGAATACATAGCGCGCGCTGATCGTTCGATCACCGTCATTCCTGTACGTCTGCTTGACGACCACATCGGCGATCACACCGGTGATGTGGACGTCCGCCTTCGTGCTTTCGAGCGGCAGTGCTTCGACGCCTGGCTTTGCGCCCTCGACGAAGAAATAGGGTGAGAGCGTTTTGTCGTCCTGATCCGCACGAGCGGTGCGCGGGATGACAAACAGCACGAACAGCAGACAGACAGAGACGATCCTGGTCATGCAGCGTGCTAGAGCAATGGCAGTGCCACTCGCATCTCGTCGAAACCGCATCGAGCGTGTCTCGCGGTCCACGGCTTTTGTGGCAGCGCTCGCGATCGGTTTCGCCAGTACGGCAAGTGCCGACCCGGATCCACTGGCGGCATTGCTGGCACGCACGGATGCGATCGCGAAGCAGGTCGCGAAGCAGCGCGGGCTGAAGCTCAAGAAGAAAGTCGAATTCGAGGTGGTCGATCGCGACCAGCTGCGCGCGCGCCTCATGAAGCTCGCGGCAGAGGACATGACGCAGATCGAGACCCGCGCCGAAGGTCTCGCGCTCGCGCGCTGGGGGATGATCCCGCTCGAGACCGATTACCTCCAGCTGATGGTCGATCTGCTGACCGATCAGATCGCCGGCTACTACGATCCGAAGACGAAGAAGCTGACGATCTCGAAGAGCGCCGGCACCGACCCGGAGTGGGCCGAGATGGTGCTCGCGCACGAGATCGAGCACGCGCTCCAAGATCAAACGTACGACCTCGACAAGTTCGAGCGCGTGCCCGACGGCGAGGGCGATGCGGCGCTCGCGCGCCAAGCGCTCGTCGAAGGCGATGGCGTCGCGTTGATGATCGAGCTGACGCTCGCGCGTAAGAAGGTTGAACCGCCGTGGCGCGATCCGATGATCGCCCGCGAGCTCGAGCAGGCGATGGGCCTACCGAGCGGCGACTTGCTCGACACCGCACCGCTCGCCGTGCGTGAAGCGCTGCTGTTTCCGTACCGCGGCGGCTTCGCGTTTGTCGCGGCGCTGCGCCGCAAGCAGCCGTGGTCGGCGATCGACGCCGCATTCAAGCGGCCGCCGCGCTCGACCGAGCAGATCATTCATCCCGACAAGTACCAAGCCGACGAGCTGCCGATCGGCGTCGACATCAGGCTGCCGGCCACGCTGGCGGGGTATCAGGTCACGCACACGACCGTGTGGGGTGAGCTCGGCTTTTCGTTGTTCGTGCGCTCGCACGGTGCCGACGTCCAAGCCGCCGCGCAAGCAGCCGACGGTTGGGGCGGCGACCGCGTGATCACGCTCGCGAAGCCCGGCGATCTCAAACCGGAGCACGCGATCGGGATCGCACGCTTTGAATGGGACAGCGAAGCCGACGCGACCGAGGCGCACGCCGCCACCGTGAAGGCACTCGACAACGCGATCGTCGGCGGCACGATCGAGCACGGCGAGCTGCGCACGCGCTGGTTCGGGTTCGACGGCACCGCGACGGTCGCCGAGCGCCGAGGCACGTCGATCGTGGTTGCGCACGGCGTTCCGGTTCGCCTGCTCGACGCCGTGCAAGCCGAGCTGTGGACCGTCACGGCAACGGTGTCGGCGCCCGCGAAGAAGTAGCTGGGACCGGCGCTGGGGTCGGCCTTCCTCATTTGGGATTCGCTGCGCGGTTTGTGCACGACCTCAGATTTCCGTGACGAGCCCGCGTGAGGGCGCGCACTTGCGCTGGCACGCACGCTGCTCTGTCCTGCCGCGTGCATCGACTCTGGATACTTGTCGTGGTCGCGGGTTGCGCCGCGGAGGACCGCGGCCCGACGCCGCCGGCGACGATCGGCAGCGGCGAGCTGGCGCTCGTGACGTGGGACGGCGGGCCGTGCCCGCGCGACTATCACTGCTCGGGCGAGCTCGAGCTTGCGGGTGCGACGTTCACTGCGCGGTTCAGCGATGACGCACTCGTCGCGATGGGACAGCTGTCGCAAGCGACGGTCGACGATCTCGCGACGCTTGTCGCGGCCATTCCTTCCGACGCGCCGATCGGCGTGCTCCTCGATGACAACGATGGCCCGGGCATCAGCGAGACGTGGATCCGGCTCGACGGCGAGCTGCGCGTCTACGTGTCGAACGGATTCTTTCCGAGCGACCTCGGCACGAAACTCTACGACGTGCGCGCCGCGATCGAAGTGTGCGCGAGCGCGTCGTTGGTTGCCTCGTTCACGAGCTGCACGCCCCAACTATAGGAGAGCTGTATGCGCACGATGTGGATCCTGATCGCGTTAGCTGGTTGCGTCGCACACGATGGTCCGCCTGCGCCCGGCGATACGCTCGGCAGCGGCACGCTCGAGCAGGTGACGTGGAGCGGCGGGCTGTGTCAGCGCAAGTGGCCGTGCGTGGGCACGCTCGAGCTCGGCCCGGCTGGATTCCAGGCGCGCTACATCGACAACAACGAGCTCGTGGCGGCAGGACAGCTCGCGACCGAGACGCAGCACGACCTCGATGCATTCGTCGCGGCGATTCCGAGGAGCGAACCGACCGGCACGTACGAAGAGGATGGCCTCGACGGCGCGGTGTGGGAGTATCGCGTGCGCGTCGACGATGAGACGCGCCTGTACCTGACGAAGAGATCGTTCCAGAACGAGTTCGGCCTCTACGTGTTCGACTTGAAGGACACGATCGCCAGCTGCATCTCCGGCTCGTACGTCGCGTCGTACGCGAGTTGCACGCCGTCGATCTAACCGAGCAGGTAGCGCTCGAGGCCGACAAGGCGCGTGACGTCGTGGACGTCGTCGCGCAGCAGCGGGACTTGCACGACGAGCGCGTTCGTACCGCCGGCATCGCGGATGCGCGTGACTGCCATGCGGTCGGCCTCGGCAAGCGTCTCGAGCTCGCCGTGCGCGGCGAACAGCGCTTGCGCGGTCATCCTGCGGGTCGTCGCCGATAGGCCGAGTGCGGTGACGCCGGGGTGCGCGGCGAGTGCGGCCGCGACCGCTGGCTCGTCGGCGCGGATCGGATACGCGGGGTGAACCTTGTTGATCACGAAGCCGATGAACGGCATCTGCGCCGACACGAGGCGCTCGTGGAAGAACAGCGCTTCGCGCACCGCCATCGGCTCGGGGCTCGCGACGAGTACGAAGCCGACGCGCGGCTGGCGCAGTAACGCGAACGTCTCTTCGGCGCGCTTGCGGAAACCGCCGAGGATGTCGTTGAACTCGGTGAAGAACACGCCGAGGTCGTCGATGAACTGCGAGCCGACGAACTTCGCGAGCCGCTTGAGCACGAACGCGCCGGTCTTGCCGACGAGCGACCAGCCCGAACCCGAGCCGCCTTGCAGCTTGCGGAACCATTCGATCGCCGGCGAGTCGATCGCTTCGGAGAGCTTGCGCGGCGCATCGAGGAAGTCGAGCGCGTGCGCGGTCGGTGGCGTGTCGACGACGATCGTGTCCCAGCCGCCGGTCTGATCGAAGTCGTGGAGCTTCGCCATCGCGGCGTACTCCTGCGCGCCGGCGAGTGAGCCGGAGATCTGCGCGTAAACCGGATTCGCCAGAATGCGTTTCACGGCCGCCGGATCCTTCGCGTGGCGCTGCACGATCTCGTCGAACGCCATTTTCTGATCGAGCATCATCGCGTGCAATTCGCCGCGATCACTGGGTGCGCCGTTGCGGACGAGCGTGCGATCGACTTCCTGTACCTGGTGGCCGAGCGCCTCGAGACCGAGCGAGTTCGCGAGTCGTTTCGCGGGATCGATCGTCAGCACGAGCGTGCGCTTGCCGCGGCGTGCGGCGGCCAGTGCCAGCGTCGCGGCGGTGGTGGTCTTGCCCACGCCACCTGAGCCGACACACACGATGATGCGCCGCTCTAGCAAAACGTCTACAAGCTTCGGCACGCTCGACTGCGGATAGCATATAAGTAGGCGCACATGAAGCGCGAGCTAGTCGTTACGGCAGACGGGCGAGACCGCACGGTCACGGTGGAAGGTCCGCTGCCGTCGTCGGATGCCGGGCCGGGGCGCTTCCGCGTCACGATCGACGGTGTCGCGCACGAGGTCGACGGCCGCGCGATTCGGCCGGGCACGTGGTCGATCGTCGTCGGTGGCCGCAGCTTCCTCGTCGATCTCGACCGCCGCCGCACCGGCATTGCCGCGTCGGTCGGTGCGAGCGAGGCAACGCTTCAGGTGGAAGACGCACTGCATCGCCGGCTCGCGGCCGCCGCGCAACCCCGAGGTGCGGCCCGTGGCGAGACGATTCGCGCGCCGATCGCCGGCAAGGTCGTCAAGGTACTGGTCGCAGCCGGTGACACGGTCACGCCGGGCACGCCGGTGATCGTGCTCGAGGCGATGAAGATGGAGAACGAGCTGGTCGCCGAGCGCGGCGGCACCGTGAAGAGCGTGGCCAAGCAAGCCGGCCAGGCTGTCGATACCGGCGACGTGCTGATCGAGATCGAGTAGGGCTCGCACGTCCACGGCGACGAGCGGACGAATGCCGAGAGTTGCGCCCGGTCTGCACCACCGAACGGGCACGCCATCGCAGAGCGCGATCGTGCCGAGAAGCGAGGCGACCCCGATCGAGGACGACGGGAAGGGGATTGCCCTGTCGCAGTTGCGGAGCGACCGATGTGGCTCGCGAGCTCGAGGAATCGTGTACGTGCACGTGCACGAGTACGAGTACGGATCCGGCAGGGCGCTGCTACGCGCCGAGCTCGTGATCGTGATCGCGCTCGGCCGGGAAGCGCAGCGGCACGGTCAACGCGACGACGGTGCCGCGCGGTTCGCGACGCCGAATCGTGCAATCGCCGCCGGCGCCCCGCGCGCGTTCGCGCATGCCGAGCAGGCCGAGCGCTGAGTTGCGCGGTGCAATCTCCGGAACGCCGACGCCGTCATCGGCGATGTCGAGCCGCAGGTTGCCGCGCTCGAGCCACAACACGACGTCGATGCGGGTCGCCTTCGCGTGACGGACGACGTTTGTTGTCGCCTCTTGGAAGATCCGAAACACGGTCGTCGCGAGGCTGCGTTCGAGCTGGAGATCGCCGATGCGCGCTTCGACGCGGCACTGGATGTTCGAGCGCTTCGTGATCTCGTCGGCCTGCCATTCGAGTGCGGCGCGCAGCCCGATCGAATCGAGGATGCCGGGCCGCAGCTCGGCGGAGATCCGGCGGACCGCGCCGATGATCTCGTCCGTGGCCTTCGACATGTCGCCGAGCTTCGCAGCGACGTCACCTTGCGAGCGGCGCGCGACCCACGCGATGTCGAGCTTGAGCGCAGTGAGCGCTTGGCCGAGCTCGTCGTGGATCTCTCTAGCGATGTTCGTGCGCTCGTCCTCGCGCACGGCCTCGATGCGTGCGGCGAGGTTGCGCAGCTGATCGTCGAGGTTGCGGCGCTCGATCGCGATGCCGGCGACGTGTGCGGCGCGGCTGATCAGCTCGACCGACGCCGGATCCGGCGAGCGCAGCTCGCGGTAGTACACGGCGAACGTGCCGAGCACGTTTCCTTCGCTCGCGCAGATCGGGAACGACCAGCACGCGCGCAGTCCGTGCGGCTCGACGAGATGGCGATAGCCGATCCACAGCGCGTCGGTCGCGATGTCACTGACGAACACCGGTTCCTTGCGATACGCAGCGGTGCCGCACGATCCGGCGCGCGGGCCGATCAAAAAGCCGTCGATCGCACGGTTGTATTCGTCGGGCAAGTGCGGCGCCGCGCCGTGGCGCAGCTTCTCGCCGCCCGCGTCGAGCAGCAGGATCGAAGCGATCGTGTTCGCGCTGAGCTCCTCGATGAGCAGCACGATCGTGGTCAGCACGTCGGTGAGGGGCGAGCCGTTCGCGAGCTGCTCGAGCGCCTCGCGTTCGCCTGACTGGACGCGCTGGGCACGCTGCCGCGCGTTAGCGAGCTCGACCTCTTCGGTGACATCTCGGCACGTACCGAGCAAGCTCACCGGCTTGCCGTCTGCGAGCAGCACTTCGCCGATCGTGTCGAGCACGCGCACGGAACGGTCGGGCCGGAGGATGCGTTCTCGATACGCGAAGCGGTCGCCGCTCTTCATCGCGGCTTCGATCTCGCCGCCGATGCGGGTGCGATCGTCGGGATGCACCGCAGCCAGAAATACGTCGAGCGTGATCGTTTTCGAGCGGGGCTGTAATCCGTAGATCCGGTACAGCTCGTCGGACCAAGACACGATTCCCGTGGCCAGGTCCCATTCCCAGCTGCCGACGTGCGTGATCGCCTGCGCAGCGTCGAGCTGCCGCGCCATCGCCTCCGTCTTCCCTTCGACCATCGCCACTACGTTACAATGCCGGTCGATGCAGCGGGTATTGCTGGTCGACGATCATGCCGTGGTGCGCCGCGGCGTGCGCGCGATCCTCGAGGACCACATGCCGACGTTGGCAATCGCCGAGGCGGCGACCGGTGACGAGGCACTCGCTGCCCTCAACGAAAAATTCGACGCGGTTGTACTCGACCTGTCGATGCCCGGTCGCGACGGCTTCGATCTGCTCACCGAGATCAAGCATCGTCATCCGAAGGTTCCGGTCTTGATCATGAGCTTGCACGGCGAAGAGCAGTTCGCGTTGCGTGCGTTGCGCGCAGGTGCTTCCGGCTACCTGACGAAGTCGACCGCACCGGAGCAGCTCGTCGCCGCGGTGACGAGGGTCCTACGCGGGCAGCGGTACATCAGCGAATCTCTCGCCGATCGGCTAGCTGCCGATGCGGGCGGGGCAGTGCCTGCGAGCCCTCACGAGCGGCTCTCCGACCGCGAGTTCGATGTTATGCGCGGCATCGCATCGGGACGCAGTGTCAGCGAAATCGCAGCACAAATGCATCTCAGCGTGAAGACGGTGAGCACGTACCGCGCGCGCCTGCTCGACAAGATGGGGATGAGCAGTAACGCCGAGCTTACGCGTTATGCGCTCGAAGCCGGCCTCGTGTAGGACGGACGCCGACGCAACAAATCGCGTTTCGCCGACATCATGATCCTCAGCGCTCCGATGGTGACTCGTCGTCGAGCGCGCTCTAACTGCCATCATGAGGATTCTGATCGTGGACGGCTCGAAAGAGCAGCGCAGGCACTTGGTGCATGTGCTGGGGGCGGTGACCAACGTGATCATTCAAGGCGCGGTGGCTGACATGCGAAGCGCGCTGCACGCGGTGGTCGAGACTTCGCCCGATGTGATCGTGACCGGCGCGGCGTTGCCCGATGGCGACGGCGCGGAGCTCATCGAGAACGTGCGCCGGCTCGCGCACACGCCGTCGTTTGTCGTGGTCGCGGGAACCGCCAGCGAAGATCTGCGCGAGCGCTACCTCGCGGTGGGTGTCGATCGCTACGTCGAGCGCTCGGAAGATCCGCGCGCGCTCCAGCTCGCCGTCACCACGCTGCGGCGTAGGCCCGCTGGCTCGATTCCTCCCACGGACACGCAGCGCCTGCTCGGCCGCATGACTGCCGGCGTGGTGCACGATCTCAACAACTACATCCACGTGATGGATGTGACGCTCGCATTACTGCGCCGTCATCCGAAGGATCAAACGCTGTGGAAGCAGACGCAGACCGTGCTGCACACGATGGCGCGGCTCAACTCGACTCTGCTCGCGTACGCGCGCGGTGCGCTCGCGCCGGCGCCCGTCGATCTGGGAGCGGTCGCGCGCGAAACCGTGGGCATGCTGGCGCGCGTCGTGCCGCCGGAGGTGTCGGTCCATTTCGAGATCGCGGACGACGTACCGATGCTGCACGGCGTGCGTTCCGAGCTCGAGCAGCTCGTGCTGAACCTCGTGATCAACGGGTGCGACGCGATGCCCAAGGGTGGCGACCTCACGGTCGGGGTACGCAAATCGGCTGGCGCGGTCGTCGTGCTCGAGATCAGCGATAGCGGTACCGGCATCACGATTCCGATCAACGGTTCGTCGACGAAGCGCCCGGGTGCGGGTCTCGGGCTCGGCATCGCGCAGGCGGTCGTCGATCGACATCGCGGCGCGATGAACATCTCGCCGGCGGATGGCGGTGGCACGAAGGTCGTCGTCATGCTGCCGGCGCAGGGCCGATCGGATCCGCCCGACGTGTCGTGATCAATAGAGACAGAAGGTCGGCGTCGTGCGCACGCGCGCGACGTGCTCGAGGATCGCGTCGTCGAGCGCGTCGGTTCGCTCGCCGTACGGATATGCGTACGTCGTCGCCGGATAGCCCTCGGCCGCGAGCGCAGCCATCGACGGGAGCACCTCGTCGGTCACATAGGTCGCGACGTCGTGCTCGGCGAGGTAGTCGATCGCGTGCGGATGGTCGACGCTGTGCGGCTGGAGGTCGTGGCCGTCGCTCGCGAGCGTGCGGATCGCATCGCGTTCCTCGTCGGTGAGCGCGTCCCAGCCGTTGAC
>DATDCH010000285.1:0-4235 GCA_036524455.1 Kofleriaceae bacterium
TCGGTCGTATCGTGCGCGCCGGAGGAACCCTATGGGGATGTCACGTCTTCTTAGCTCGTGTCTTGTGCTTGCTACCGCCGTTGGTACGACGGTCTTCGCGTGCGGCGGTGATGACGGCGGTGGCGGCGGTAATCCCGACGCGAAGGTCTTCATGGATGCACCGAAGGTCTTCATGGACGCACCCCCTGGCACGGGTCTCATGGGCCTCGGCCAGAAATGCGGATCGGGACAGCCTGCGTGTCCGTCGAACGCGCCCGACTGCATCGCGCTGGGGATCGGCGGCGGCATGGCAAGCACGAGCTATTGCACTCCGCATTGCCTCGACGACGGCACCGGAATGACAGGCAGCAACGGCCAGTTCAGCTCCACTGCGTTTACTCCCGCACCCGATCCGACGAAGTGCACGGGCGCTTACACGGGTGGCTCAGTCGGCATGCCGGCATGCGGCGTTCTTCTAGCGTACACCCCGATGGATAACCCGCTGGTGGCAAACAAGAACTACACCATGATCGACCTCGGCTGCGTCGTCTTGTGCAGCACGGGCATGGGGTGCCCGACGGGCACGACCGCGCAGATGGTGCAAACGACCTGCTTCTGTTTCCCGAGCCCCTAACTCGCGGCGCATGACGCGCTCGGTGTATCCGTACCGATCGCTTGCTCGATCGACGTGAGCCCCGCTGCGCGCACGTGCGCGGCGAGCTCGCGTTGCACGCGGCGTGGCCACAACGGGCCGCCGTAGATGAAGCCGGTGTACGCCTGCACGAGGGTCGCGCCGGCGCGGATCCGCGCCCACGCATCGTCGCCGGTCTCGATGCCGCCGACCGCGATCAGCACGAGCTTGTCGCCGACGCGCGCGCGCAGCCGGCGCAGCACGTCGAGGGCGCGGGTCTTGAGGGGCGCGCCCGACAGTCCGCCGGCGCCGAGCGCTTCGACCTGCGCGGCGGGCGTGGCGAGGCCGGTGCGCGCGATCGTGGTGTTCGTGGCGATGATGCCGTCGAGCGCGAGCTCGAGTGCGAGGTCGGCGATCGCATCGACGTCCGCGTCGGCGAGATCGGGCGCGATCTTGACAAGCAATGGCACGCGTCGCATCGGCGATGCGCGATCGCAGGCGGCACGTACCGCGGAGAGCAGCGGCCGTAGCTTCTCGACGCTCTGTAGATCGCGCAGGCCTGGCGTGTTCGGCGAGCTGACGTTGACGACGAGATAGTCGGCAAACGGCGCGAGCGCCTGCGCGCTTGCGATGTAGTCGGCGAGTGCCTCGGCTTCGCTCACGCGCTTGGTCTTGCCGATGTTGATCCCGATCGTTCCGGCGGGACGGCGTGTGAGCCGGCGTGCGGCGGCCGCGGCGCCGTCGTTGTTGAAACCGAGCCGATTGATGAGCGCGCGATCGCGCGGCAGGCGGAACAGGCGCGGCTTGGGATTGCCCGGCTGTGCTTCGGCGGTGACGGTACCGACCTCGACAAAGCCGAACCCCGATGCGAGCAACGCGCTGACGCCTTTGGCGTCTTTGTCGAAGCCCGCGGCGAGGCCGAGTGGGCCCGGTAGCTCGCGGCCGAACACGCGCACGCGTAGCTCAGGATCACGCGGCCCGAGCAGGCGCTGCAGTAGTGCGCGCATCCCCGGTACCGCGGTGAATGCGCGGAGCAGCCCGAATGCGACCCGATGCGTGCCTTCGGCCGAGAGCCGGCTAAGCACGAGCCGGTAGAAGATCCGGTACACGCCGGTACCTTATCCGATCTGTAGAGGATCGACCGCTCACTCGCGCGGCGGTCGAGAGCTCGTCGCTGACGCTTAGTAGCGGCGCTTCGTCAACACGACCGGGCGCACGCTGATCTCGCCGGGAATCACGAGGGCGCTCGGGTTGCCTGCCGTCGCGCTGCCCATCATCAGGGGCGCGTTCATCGCCGCGTTCGTGATGGTGGTGTTGCAGCCATCGTTGACGGGCGTCGACGTGAAGTCCTGCGCGATCGTCACCTTCGTCATCGTGATGTTCGACAGCGTGCCCGTCAGGTTGCCCGTGGTGCTGGTCAACGTGAGCGTACCGCCCGTCGCGAAGTATTGCGCGGCGACCGCTTGCTGCGTCGCGTCCGCGAAGATGCGCACGCACGCACCGCAGGTGCGGTAGTTGAGCTCTTCACCCGCGATCTGGATCGTCTTCGGCGTGATGTCCGTGCCCATGAACGCGGCAACGCCAGCGTAGAGCTCGACCTGGACGATGTCCGGCATCATGTCGGGGTTGAGGCGCCCGCCCCAGACTTCGGTGTGCGCGTTCGAGCCGGTGATACCGCTACCGTTCGTCTCGGCAAACTGATCGGCCGAGCCGAACGTCGGTGCCAGCGAAGTCTCGACATAGCACGTGGACGCGGCGTCGACGGGTTTGGAGTCGATCGTCGTCGATGCGTCGATGACCTTGATGCCGCCGCCGCCGTCGTCACCACCACATGCGAGGGCGATCGGGACCAACGGAAGAGCGGAGACAGCGAGCAGCGAGAACTTCGCGGGCATGGGTACCTCGATGGTGGAAAGAGGGCACGATATGTAGATCAGCGCTGACATGAAACACAACTAGTCGAGCGCTTGCTGTCAAAGTGCGGCCTCGGGTCCGCTATGTTGCGCGTGTGACGTACTTCGCGTTTGCTACGTGCTTGGCTGGCCTCGAGCCGGCGGTAAAGCTCGATGTCGCGCGGTTGCGTCCCGAGCTGCGGTTTGCGTATTCGCGGCCGGGGCTTGTCACGTTCAAGTCTCCGTCGACGATCTCGCCCGACGATCGATCGGGCTCTGTATTCGCGCGGGTTTGGGGCGCCTCGCTCGGCGCCTCTCGCGATCCCGACGACGCAGCGCACAAGCTCGCGCAAGTTGGCGCGACGCGTGTTCACGTATTTGCGCGCGATCCGGATACCCAGCCCGATCTGACCGCATGGCAGCGTGCGTTAGAAGCATTTCCGTCGGGCCCCGCGCACGACGGCGATCTCGTCGCGGACGTGATCGTCGCCGGGGACGAACCCGCGTGGCTTGGCTTGCATCGCCATGATCGCGAGCACCTCGCGCATCCGGGCGGCACGATCGTGGTCGACATGCCGGCCGATGCACCGTCGCGGGCGTATGCGAAGATCGAGGAGGCGATCGCGTGGTGCAACCTGGAGGTGGCAGCCGGGCAGGTCGCGCTCGAGATCGGAGCGGCACCTGGAGGTGCCGTCATGGCGCTCGCCCACCGCGGCCTCGACGTGTGGGGCGTCGACACCGGGGAGCTCGCCGCGAACGTGCGCGCGCTGCCGGGTGTGCATCACCTCGCGATCAAGGTCGGCGCGTTGCGCTGGGAGGACCTCCCGCCGCGCGTGGATTGGTTACTCGTCGACGTGAATTTGGCGCCGCAAGTCGCGCTGCACGAAGTCGCGCGGCTCATGCCGCGCTTGAAACCGACGCTGCGTGGCGCTGTGTTCACGCTCAAGCTCAACGACTGGGCGTTCGTGTCCGAGCTCGGCACGCTCGCCGATCGGATCGCGGCGTTTGGCTTCCACGACGTGCGGATGCGGCACCTGCCGTCGAATCGCCGCGAAGTGTGCTGCGTCGCGCGTTAGCGCCAAAAAGTGATCGATGCTGCGCGCCGAAGGCGCGTTAGCGAGCGCGCATTAGCGCGCGTAGCTGAGCAGCGCGCTCGGGCGATGCGGGCGGCGATCGAGCTCCATGTACGCGCGCTCGAACTCTTCCCACGTGAAGCGCAGGCCGAGCGGCGGCGGCGGATCGATCTGGATGAACGCGTTGTCGCGAATGCGCAGTGCACGCACGCGCGCGAGTACCGCATGCGGCTCCATCGCGCCGACGCTGCGGCCGAGCACTGCGACCGCCGCTTCGAGTGCGCGCGGCGCGACCGGGATACCGTTTTCATCCTGCGTGCGGAACTCGCACGCCGCGAGCGCGGCGCGCGCGATGCCCCACGACGGGTTCGTGATCGCGCTGGTCAGCGTCTCGAACCGGCCGGCCTCGAGCTCGGCCCATGCGCGACGCTCCATCGAATACTCGAACGAGGTGCGCACCGGCGGCATCTGCTGGGCGACGATGCGATCCATCGTCTCGATCAGATCGGCGGCGAGCTCGCCGTTGGGACCGAGGCGCGCGGCTTCCTTTGCATACGGATGCGCGTCGACGTGGCGGCCCTGGCCCGCGAGCGCGCGCGCCATCGCGTGCAAGCCGACGACGCGCATGTCGCGCTGTAGGCTGCGGTTGCCGATCAGCTG
>DATDCH010000286.1:0-13403 GCA_036524455.1 Kofleriaceae bacterium
TGGCCGGGCTTGGTCGCGAAGTCATCCATCTCGTTGTTGAGCAGAATGCCGCTGACCATCACGCCGCTGCCGAACGATGTGTTGAGCGTCGTCGTCAGGGCCACCGCCATCCCCTTGCTATCGACGACGCAGAAGTTCGTCGTGTCGGTGCCGCCGAG
Organism: Kofleriaceae bacterium; assembly: GCA_036524455.1. Taxonomy (GTDB): domain Bacteria; phylum Myxococcota_A; class Polyangia; order Haliangiales; family Haliangiaceae; genus JABFXX01. The sequence continues at coordinate 159 of DATDCH010000286.1, forward strand.
CAGCCCCGGCACGTCCTTGGACGGGGTCGCTTTGTCGCTGATCGTCGCGGCCAGCCGATCCGCTTCCTTCTCCGACAGCAGGCGCGCGATCGGCATGTTCTTGACGAACTTCGGATCACCGAGCACTTCGTTGCGCACCGCGAATGCACGCCGCCAAGCCTCGACGACGCGATGGACGTGCTCGTCGGAGTGCCAGCCGAGCTTGGCGAGGTCGACCTTGCGCAGCATGTTCGCGGTCATCGCGAGAGCGACACCGCCCGACGACGGTGGCGGCATCGTGGCTACGGTCTTGCCGCGATACTTGAACCGGATCGGTTCACGCCAGATCGGTTTGTAGCCGGCGAGATCCTTCGCGGTGATGATGCCGCCGCCCTGCTTCATCGCGTCGGCGATCGCAGCGGCGGTCTCGCCTTTGTAGAACCCGTCGGGGCCCTGCTTCGCGATCCGCTCGAGCACGACGGCGAGCTCGGGGTTCTTGACGATCGCACCCGCTTCGACCGGCTTGCCGCCGGGCGCAAACATGTCGCCGAGCGGACCGCTCATGCCGGCGAACTTCACGTAGAACCCGACCGAGCGCGCGAGGTACGGCTGCACCGTGTAGCCGTCCTTCGCAAATTTGATCGCCGGTGCGATCAGCTCGGCCCACTTCTTCGTGCCCCACTTCTGGTGCAGCGCCCACAGGCCCGCGACGCTGCCGGGCACGCCGACCGCCTTGAGACCGACGAGCGATGCCTTGTCGCCCGCGTTGTCGTACATCGTGCTCGTCGCCGCCGCCGGCGCGGTCTCGCGAAAGTCGAGTGCGCTGAGCTTGCCCTTGCCCGTGCGCACGACTGCGAATCCACCGCCGCCGATGTTGCCTGCGGTCGGCCGCGTCACCGCGAGCGCGAACGCCGTTGCCACCGCGGCATCCACTGCGTTGCCTCCCGCCGCGAGCACGGCCTTGCCGACCTCGGTCGCGGCCTCGTCTTCCGACGCGACCATGAACGTCTTGCTCGTACCGGCGCGCGCAGGATCGACGTTGAACGTCGACGCTTCGGTGCGGAACTTCGTCGGCGGCGGCCCGGCGTCGACGACGATCGCGGCATCTGCCGCGACGACGACCGGTGCCTGGCGCGGCGGCGGGTCCTTCGGTACCGGGCCGGACTGTTTACAACTGACGAGGATCAGCAGCAGAACGAGGCGGCGCATGACCGGCGCATCCTACGACACCGATGTCGCGCATTGCCGGATCCGGGCGGATCTCGCGATCGGCGACCCGCGTGCCGCCACGATACGCAACTAGCGGCCCGGCCTCAGGGAATCGGTCGCCTCCTACCCTGGCACCTTCGTTGCTGAATGGCAGGGGATGACCCATCGGATCTGGCTTCTCCTCGCGATCACGGCATGCGGCTATAGCGGCGACTCGTCCTCGGGGGCTGCAGACGATCCTGGCGGCGGTGGTGGCGTCAGCTTCGGTGGCCAGCAGGACATCGGTGAGTTCCGCGGCATCCTCGAGACCGGCGGCGTCCCCGGCCCCGACACGCTCGACGCCAACGGCTTCTTCAACGAGCACTACAACGAGCCGCCGGCGAGCGACTGCACCGATCCGCTGTGCCTGACGCCCGGCGTGTCGGTCGGTCGCGACTGGCTCACCGGTAATCACCAGGCCACGCTGCAGATCGCGATCAACACGAACGTCGATCCGACGACGCTGACGCGCAAGCCGCTCAACCTCGTCGTCGTCGTCGATCACTCGGGCTCGATGTGGGACGACCAGCGGCTCGAGAAGGTGAAGGTCGGCTTGCACCAGCTCGTCGACAACCTCGCCGAGGGCGATCGCATCGCGCTCGTGCAATTCGACGATCGCGTCGACGTGCTCGCACCGTTTGCCGAGACGCCGAACAAAGACCAGCTGCACACGCTGATCACGAACCTCACGCCACGCGGCGCGACGAACATCTACGACGGCCTCGCGACCGGCTTCGATCTCGCGTCGGAGGCGTTCTCCAATGATCGCCAGAACCGCGTCATCTTCCTGTCTGACGGCCAGGCGACCGCAGGCAACACGAGCTCGCCCGCGATCATCTCGATGACCGATGGCTACGTCGAGCAAGGCATCGGCCTCACCACGATCGGTGTTGGCCTCTCGTTTGACGTCAAACTAATGCGCGGCCTCGCCGAGCACGGCGCCGGCAACTTCTACTTCATCGAAGACGCGGCGGCTGCGACCGAAGTGTTCGACCAGGAGCTCGACTACTTCGTCACGCCGCTCGCCCTCGACGTCAAAGTCACGGCGGCGGCCGGCGGCGGCTGGCGGCTCGGCGAGGTGATCGGCACCTCGATGTGGTCGTCTACCTCCACCGGCGGCGCGGTCGCAATTCCTGCGGTGTTCGTCGCGAGCCGCACGTCGCAGGGTCCCGACCCGGGCCGGCGCGGCGGCGGCAGCATGCTGTTCGTGCACCTCACCCCGACGGGCAACAACGTCGACGGCAAGGTCGCCGACCTCGAGCTGAGCTATCGCCTCCCCGGCTCGTCGCAGATCGTCACGCAAAAGATCACGCTCGCCTACCCGAACGATCCGGCGGAGACGCCGACGGAGACCTACCTGTCTGCGCCCGAAATGGCCGAGCGCTACGCGATGTACAACATGTTCCTCGGCCTGCGGTTCGCGACGAAAAGCACCGACTACAACTGTGCGACCACGGCGTTGCAGGCGACGAAGTCGAATGCCGCGACGTGGAACCTCACGCATGAAGATCCCGACATCACCGCCGACATCGCGCTGATCGACATGTACATCGCGAATCTGCGTACGCACGGCGCGGCGGGCGAAAGCACGCTTACGACCTGTGGTGCGGACAATCCCTACGGCGACGACGAGGACTACTACGGCGAGCACGGTCACCACCACGCGCACTGCTCCGCGGGCGGCAACCCGCGCTCCCTGGTGGTGATCGCGCTCGCTGGCCTGCTTACCCTCCGGCGACGCAGGCGGCGCTAAGTATTTCCAACAGCGTCCCCCGCTGCTCTACAATGGATAGACGGGGGACGACCGGCGAGCTGGTCACAACAGAGCTTTTGGACAGACCTAAACGCACGACCAAGATGGGGCGAGTCGATCGACAGCCCGCTAAGAAGGAACTGCTGCGCCTCATCGTCGACTACGAAAACGCCGATGAGCTCCTCGAAGACTACGAAGCAAACCTCAAGTCTTCGACCGCCTTCATCGGCACGAGCCGCAGCGTCGCGATCGCGACGATCATCGACGTCGGCTTCGCGTTTCCCGGATTGATGGAACCGATCGTGGTCGACGCAGTCGTCACCCAGACGAGCGCCGAGGGCCTGACCATCGTGTTCCTCGAGGGCGGCGCCGCCAAGCTCAAGGGGATGATCGAGCGCGTGCGTGCGAAGGATCCGAAGGTCGTCGCACCGGTGGTCAGCGTGCTGATTGTCGAAGACAACAAGCACGTCTGCGATCTCGTGCGCCAAGGACTCGCCGGGTCCGCGCGGCGCGAGATGCGCGATGTGACGTTCACGTTCGCGACCGCGGAGAACGGCGCCATCGCACTCGAGTTGCTCAAGACGCGCACGTTCGACGCCGCGATCGTCGATGTGTATTTGCCGGTACTCGACGGCGCGAGCTTGATCCAGCAGGCGCGAACCTCGCTCGGTCTGACCAAGCTGCCGATCATCACGATGTCGGCGGGTGGTGATGGTGCGCGCCATGCTGCACTTAAAGCGGGGGCATCGGTATTTCTCGATAAACCCGTGCGACTTCGCGAGGTCGTCGCAACGATGCGGCAGCTCCTCAGCATGTAGGCCGTTTTTAATTGACCCACGCGTGGGCCGGTCTATGGTCCGCGCCTTATGCAAACGACCTACGGCATTGGTGGTTACGGGTTCCTGCTGTCGCCGTCGCCGGCGATTCGCGTGATGGTGACCGAGGATCGCGAGCTCGTGATGTTCCGAGGCGAGCACGAAGTCGCGCGCATCACGCCGAACGACGAACCGGCGAGTGGCAAGGCGAACTGGTTGTCGTCGCAGATGGCGAGGTTCGGTGAAGGTGGCCCGCTGCTCGAGCTGGCCGATGGTGTCGAGCTCGACAGCGTGCTGCTGACGATCGAAACCGGTCTGCCGCACGTCGAGTGGTCGGGCCTCGCGGTGGGCGTGGTGGTCGAGCTGCCGGTTGGCGTGTCGCTCGTGCCCGCAGCGCCGGGCGATGCCGATCCGTTCTTCGAGCTGCATGCGCTCGAGGGCCGCGACGAGTTCATCTCGTTCATGCCGATGAAGGTCGCTGCCGACGAAATCGTTATCAATCCCGCTCCGTATCAGCGCCTCGTCAACCAGGGCAAGCTCGACGACATGACGTTTACCGAGTGCGCGTACGAGCGCGACGGCAAGCAGTGGCGTCAGATTTTCTATGCCGTGCCGGTCGACGACGAAGTCAGCGTGGTCGTGCGTGCGCAGGCGAGTGAGCCGCGCGTCGAGCTGTTGTTCCAAGCTGCGCAGGCCGCTGCAGCCACGCTCGTTCCGTTGCGCTAGTCGCGGTATACCCGGGGCATGTTCGACCCCGCGGTGTTTGCGGCTCGGCGCGATGCATACATGCAGGCGATCGGGCCGAGTGGCGTCGCGGTCGTGCGCTCGCTTCCCGAGCGGTTGCGCAACGGCGATGCGTACCATCCGTTTCGCCAGCTCTCCGACCTCGTGTACTTGACCGGCTTCGTCGAGCCGGAGACCACCCTGATCCTGCGGCCCGGTCACGAGACCGAGCGCATCGTGATGTTCGTGCGGCCTCGCGATCCGGAGCTGGAGACGTGGGACGGCCGGCGCGCCGGCATCGACGGAGCGAAAGCACTCTACGGCGCCGACGCCGCGTATCCCGCCGCGGAGCTGGCGCAGAAATTCGGCGAGCTGATCGCGAACCACGAGGACCTGCACTACGCGGTCGGCCTCGACGACGAAATGGATCTGCTCGTGATGCGCGCGATCGCGAAGCTGCGCAAGACCGAGAAGCGCGGCAAGCGACCACCGCGCGCGATCGTCGATCCGCGTGTCGCGCTCCACGAGCTGCGGTTGCACAAGCGTCCCGAGGAGCTCGCGGCGCTGCGCAAGGCCGCCGAGATTTCGAGCGAAGCGCACGTGCTCGCGATGCGTGCGGGTAAGCCCGGTGTGTTCCAGCACGAGCTCGAAGCGCTGATCAACTACACGTTTCGCCGTCACGGCGGCGCAGGCCCCGGCTACGCGACGATCGTCGGCGCCGGCGAGAACGCGACGATCCTGCACTACATCGAGAACAAGTGCGCGATCGCCGATGGCGACCTCGTGCTCGTCGATGCAGGCTGCGAGTACAACCACTACACCGCAGACATCACGCGCACGTGGCCGGCGAGCGGCAAGTTCACACCGATCCAGCGCCGCGTGTATCAGATCGTGCTCGACACGCAGGTCGAAGCGGTCGAGATGGTGAAGCCGGGCGTCACGATCGACGACATCCACAACCACTGCGTGCGCCGGTTGACCGAAGGCATGATCGAGCTCGGCTTACTCGGCGGCAGCGCCGACGATCGCATCGCCGATCAGAGCTATCGCAAGTTCTACATGCACGGCACGTCGCACTGGCTGGGACTCGACGTTCACGACGTTGGGGCCTACACGCAGGGCGGCAAGGCCAGGCCGCTCGAGGCGGGTATGGTGATCACCGTAGAGCCCGGTCTCTACGTCGCCGCCGATGCGCCCGACGTCCCTCCCGAGCTGCGCGGCATCGGCATCCGGATCGAAGACGACGTCGCGGTGACCGCGACCGGCCACGACGTGCTCACCGCGGCGTGCCCCAAGAAGATCGAGGACATCGAAGCCGTATCCCGCGGTTGACGGAACTGGGGGTGCATCCCCGCCACCCCCAGTGCAACCCCCAGGTTGGTAGCTAAGCCCGCGATTGCGCGAACTGTGCAGCGCGATGGTTTGCGCTCCAAGTGTTCAGGACCCCTCGGTACTGACTCAGTGGGGACCGTTGACCCTAGCTGGCACACTCCGTGATGAATGTTGAGCCCATGAAGCTCGGCGTATTGGGCGCTCTCCTCCTGGTCCCCGCGGTCGCGTCGGCTGACCGGCAGCTGTACCTCAACGCCGCGGGCGAGGCCTCCGAGCTGGATTGGGTGGGCACCGAGCGCGGCGACGGGCTCGTGATGGCGCGGCAGGTAATGCCCGCCTCCACGCAGGTGCCGGTCAGCGGCATCAACGATGGCGAAGGGCCGAACCAGGCGGTCGCGCTGAGCCGCATCGTCTACATGAACAAGAACGGCGTCACGCTGTCGCCGGGCAACAACGACGCGCGCACGAACCGCTCGACGATCGTCACGCAGACGACGACGTTCGCGGCGTGGAACACGAGCGCGGCAAACTGGTCGACCGTGATGACGTGCATGCGCGATCTGTTCTCGCGCTTCGACGTCCAGATCGTCGACACCGATCCGGGCAACGTGCCGCACATGGAAGCCGTGTTCGGCGGCTCGCCGACGCAGGTCGGCATGCCCAACAACGTCGCCGGCGTCTCGCCGTTCACGCTCGACTGCGTGGTGATCGAGAACTCGGTCGTGTTCACGTTCACCGGCGCGTTTACGTTCACGCCGCGCGAGGCGTGCGAGATCATGGCGCAGGAAGTGGCGCACAGCTACGGCCTCGATCACGAGCTGCTCGCTGCCGATCCGATGACGTACCTGCCGTACACGGGCAACCGCTCGTTCCAAGACACGGCGGCGCAATGCGGTGAGAGCACCGCACGCGTGTGCGGCATCAATGGCTCGACGTGCCGTCAGACGCAGAACTCGGTCGCGCTGCTTCGCGAGCGCCTCGGCCCCGTCGGTGACGCCGTCGCGCCGACGATGAACTGGTCGTCGCCGAGCGACAACGCGACCGTGCCGCCGGGCTTCGAAGTGAAGACCTCGGGCGCCGACAACGTCGCGGTCACCGGTGCCGTGCTCAAGATCGACGGCATGCAAACCGACATGCAGACCGGCCCCGGTCCGTACACGTTCGTCACGTCGTCGACGCTGGCCGAAGGTCAGCACACGATCCTCGTCGAGATCAGCGACGGCAGGAACATCAAGTCGGAGACGCGCACGGTCACCGTGAAGAAGGGTGCACCGCCGCCGGATGACACCGGCTCGGGTGGTGGTGGCGGCACCGGTAGTGATGAGGACCTCAACAACGGCGACATCGTCGGTGGCTGCGCCGCGGGCGGTGGTCACGCGGGCTTCATCTTCGCGCTCGGCATGCTCGTCGCGTTCGCGCGCCGCCGCCGTCGCTAACGAGATCGTCTTCCTCGCGATCGCCACCGGCGACGATCAGTTTCGGCATCGGTTCTCGTTAGCGGCCGGCGCGAAGCTCGGCGTTATCGAGGCGAAACTCGGACTGCCCAGCGCGCTGGCGCGTAGCGTCGTACGAGACGCTGTTGGCGGCGCCCACGGGCCCCAATACCGGACTGGCGAACGCACCGAGCAAGCCGCCTGCGATCGCGCCCGGCGTCCCCGCGGTTCGCCGACCGGCGCCCACGAGGCCACTGAACACGAACCCGGCACCATCTGATGCAGCGCGGCCGGTGCGCCCCCAGTCCCAGCCTCCCGTCACGACCTGAAGCTCGATGTCATCGATAGTGTCGAATTGCGTCATGGCTCCCGTGATTGCAGCGCTCGCGCCAGCGGCTAACCCGCGAAATCAGCCACGAGTAGCCGGCTCACTGCACTAGCCGGCTCGACTGCACTAGCCGTTTTCGCCGGTAGACGAAGTGTCAATCGACGTTGTCATCGTCGATCAACTCTTCGCCGGGCCCTGACTCGCTCGTCTCGTCGTCGGCACCGGGATTCGCACCGGATCTTCGGATGAACTACTGCACGTCGTCGTCGGGATCGCCGTCATTGTCATTGGCGGCGCCTGGCTTCGGCAGCTTGATCTTCGGATCCTCGGGATCGGCGCGATACAGCAGCACGGTGTTGCCGACCACCTGCGCGACCTCGCTGTGCGTCTGCGAGGCGAGCTGGTCGGCCGCCTGCTGGCGATCGAGCCCCGCGGCCTCGCCGAGCTTGATCTTGACCAGCTCGTGGTCGGTGAGCGCCTGATTCAGCGCCGCGACGAGCCCGTCGTCGATGCCGTCCTTGCCGACCTGCACGATCGGCTTCAGCTCATGGCCGAGCGCGCGTAGGTGTCTTCGCTGCTTTCCGGTCAACATCCGGGCGCGTTGTAGCATCAACCATGTGAACGGTGCGGGTCGGGTACGCGAATGCGGTTCCCGCCTTTTCGACGACCTCGAGGAAGCCGAGCAGCACGTCCTGGCGCATCACGCGAAACTGGTTGAAGTCGGTCGTCACGAACCAGACCATGACCTCGATGTCGAGCGACGACTGGCCGAGCTGCATGAACCGCACGGTGACCTCCTCTTGCCAGATCGCCGGATGCTTGCGCAGCACGTTCTCGAGCCCGGCAAGCACCTCGCGCATCTGCGCCGCGGTGGTGTCGTAGACGAGGTTCAGCACGGTGAACAGCCGGATCCGATCACGCACGGTGTACGTCTCGAGCCGCATGTCGGAGAGCCGGCCGTTCGGCAGCGTGACGATCGTGCGATCGAGCGTGCGGATGCGAGTCGAACGCAGCCCGACGGCTTCGACCGTGCCGAGCGCTTGATCCTCGACCTTGACGAAGTCGCCTTCGCGGAACGGACGATCGACGCCGATCGCGACGGCACCGAACAGGTTCTCGACGGTCTTCTGCGCGCCGAACGCGAGCGCGATACCGCCGATCCCGAGGCCCGCGAGCAGACTCGCGACCGGCAGCCCGATGCCGCTGAGAAACCCGATGCCCGCAATCACGATGACGAGCACCTTCGCGACGCGCCCGATCAGCGCGATGACCGACCGTGTGCTCGGCCGCTCCATCGCCCACGGCGCGCGCGACAGGTGGGTCGACATCACGTCGATCGAACGCAGCGCACCCCAGACCAGCGCGAACGCGAACATCGCGAGCAGGATCTGGTAAAGGAAGCTCTCGGCATTCGGCGGCAGCTCGAGCGGGAAGCTGCCGAACCGAATCAAACCGATCGAGGCGAGCAAGCGCAGCGGCGAGCGCAGCTTGGCGAGCAGCTCGTCGTCGAGGTTTGTCGACGTGCGAGCGGCGATCTTCGTGCCGAGCCAGGTAAACAGCCATGCGCCGAGCCGGCCGATCATCCAAGCAAGGACGATGGCGACGGTCAGCCCGATCCATTGCCACACGGCAACTCCCCATGGCCCCATGAGAAGCAGCGGTTCAGGCATCAGTTCCGCGAGACTCATCGCGCGCACGATACTCCGTTTCGCGGCGGCCACGTGTCCGTCACACCCCCGTCACAAGCTCGTGCTAAACGCTTGCTATGAGCGGACTGGTCCTGGTGATCGAAGACGAGGTCGATCTAGCGACCACGCTCGACTACAACCTCCGTTCCGAGGGCTTCAAGACCCGCGTCGCACACAACGGGCGCGATGGCTTGTCCGCCGCGCTCGCCGAGCCGGTGCCCGACATCATCGTGCTCGACTTGATGCTCCCGGATCTCTCCGGCACCGAGATCTGCCGCCGCCTGCGGGAGGGAGACAAGACCCGCGACGTGCCGGTGATCATGTGCACGGCGAAGGGCGAAGAGATCGATCGCGTCGTTGGCTTCGAGGTCGGCGCCGACGATTACGTCGTCAAGCCGTACAGCGTGCGCGAGCTCGTGCTGCGGATTCGCGCGCAGCTGCGACACCGCGCGCAACGCGCCGAGGGCGAGCCGACGAAGCTCGAGTTCGGCCGCCTCGAGATCGATCGCGACGCGCACCGCGCGTGGGTCGACAAAGCCGAGGTCACGCTGACCGCACTCGAGTTCAAGCTGCTCTACGCGTTCATGTCGCGACGCGGCCGCGTGCAATCGCGCGATGCGCTGCTCAGCGACGTGTGGGGCATCGATGCGGAAGTCACCACGCGTACCGTCGACACGCACGTCAAGCGGCTGCGCGAGAAGCTCGGCGAAGCGGGCGGCTACATCGAGACGCTGCGCGGCGTCGGCTATCGGTTCAAGAGCGATCCGGACGAGGCCGACGCGTGACATTCGTCCTGGTCGCCGCGGTGCTCGTGGTGGTCACAGCGATCGTGACAGCGAGCATCACGCGGCGGCGCGTGCGCACGGTCGCGACGGCGGTACAAGACATCGTGCGCGATCCGGCCCGTCGCATGCCGACTGCATCGCTCGGCGGAGACATGCGCGAGCTCGCCGAGTGGATCAATGCGCTCGCCGAGGATGCGCAGCGCAGTCGCAGCGCGCTGGCCGACGAGCGCACGCTGCTCGCCTCGGTCGCCGATGCATTGACGCAAGGCGTGATCGCGATCGACGGCGAGCGCCGTATCGAGATGCTCAACGATGCCGCGCGCCGCATGCTCGGCGTGCAGAGCTCGCTCGTCGGTGCGCCGCTGCTCGAGTTCGTACGCGTGCCCGAGCTGCGCGCGCTGATCGAGCGACCCGAAGATGCGAGCTCCGAGGTGCAGCTGCCGAACGGACCACGCGCGCTGATCCGCGCCGCACGTACGTGGGGCCGCGCCGGCCGCGTGCTGCTGCTCGAGGACGTCACGCGCGTGCGCCGGCTCGAGAGCGTGCGCCGCGATTTCGTCGCGAACGTATCGCACGAGCTGCGTACGCCAGTCGCCGTGATCCGCGCGAACGCGGAGACGCTGCTCGCAGGCGCGAAGGACGATCCGCAGATGGCGCCCAAACTGATCGACGGCCTGCATCGCAACGCCGAGCGGCTCGCGCGCATCCTCGCCGACCTCTTGGACCTGTCGCGCCTCGACGCCGGCCAGTATCGCCTCGAGGTCAGCACGGTCCCGGTGCGCACGGTGACCGAGCAATCGCTCAGCGCCGTCGAGCCACAGGCACAGAAGCGCGGTGTGACGGTCGAAGTGGCAGTGCCCGATACGATCTCCGTCAGAGCGGACCCCAAGGCGCTCGATCAGATCCTCGTCAACCTGATCGACAACGGCGTCAAGTACACGCGCGCGGACGGCCACGTCTGGGTCGAGGCCCGCGAGGTCGGCGAATCGGTGCGCATCGAGGTACGCGACGACGGACCCGGCATCTCCGACAAGCACCGCGAGCGCGTGTTCGAGCGGTTCTATCGTGCCGATCCGAGCCGATCTCGGGAAGCCGGGGGCACCGGCCTTGGCCTATCCATCGTCAAGCACCTGGTCGAGAGCATGGGCGGTGAAGTCGGCGTGGAACCCAACGCCCCGCGCGGTAGCATCTTCTGGTTACGACTACCGCGTGCAGCGCAGCAGGTGACGGCATGATTCATTCACACACGAGCAAAGAATTCGAGGCCGAGCTGCGCAATCTGCGCGAACGGCTGTGCGCCATGGGCGGCAAGTGCGAGCAGCAGATCACGCTCGCGATGCAGGCGCTCGCCGATCGCGACGACGAGCTCGCCCGCAAGGTGATCGATGGCGACCACGCGATCGATCGCGACGAGAGCGAAGTCGACGAGCTCGCGCTGCAGATCCTGGCCACGCGCCAGCCGGTCGCATCGGACCTGCGCTTCATCACGATGTCGCTCAAGTTCGTCACCGACCTCGAGCGCATCGGCGACAACGCGGTCGGCATCGCGAAGCGCGCGCTCGAGCTCAATCACTTGCCGCCGCTCGACAACCAACCCGACCTGCGCTCGTACGCGCAGATGGTGCAGAAGAGCCTGCGCTCCGCGCTCGACAGCTTCGTCGCGCGCGACGCCGACACCGCAACCGCGTTGATCGGTGCTGACAAAGAGATCGACAAGCGCAACGCACGCCTGTTCGCCGAGCTGCTCGCGCACGTCGCGACCGATCCAGCTGCCGTCACGCGCGTGCTCCCGCTGACCAGCGTGTGCCGCTACCTCGAGCGCATCGGCGATCACGTCAAGAACCTCGCCGAAGAGGTCGTCTACATGGTGCGCGCCCAGGACATCCGCCACCGGCCGCTGCCAAAGCCGAAAAACTAGGTCACAAGTTACGCGCTGTAAGTCACACGCGGGCGCGCCGTTGGATCGGCATGCGCACAGGCTTCCTGGTCCCCGTCGTCTCGTTGCTCGCAGCTAGCTGCGGCTCTTACAAGTCCGCCAGGCACGCATCGCCGTCGGCCGAATACGTCATGGCCGGGGCACCGCACGAGCCGCACGCCGCCAACAGCGAGGACTACACGGACTACGGCAAGAACCCGTGGATCGCCGCCGCCGAGGATCGGCTGTCGACGTTCGCCGCAGACGTCGACACCGCGTCGTACACGATCGCGCGCCGCAAGCTGCAGGAAGGCACGCTGCCGCCGCAGGCATCGGTGCGCGTCGAAGAGTGGGTCAACTACTTCAGCTACGCTTTCCCCGCCGCGGCGCCGGGCACGCCGTTCTCGGTCGTGATGGAAGCTGCGCCGCATCCGTTCGAGGCCAGCCGCCACGTCCTGCGCGTCGGTGTCGCGACGAAGGCGAAGACGCCCGGTGAGCGTAAGCCGAGCGCGCTCGTGTTCCTCGTCGACGTGTCGGGGTCGATGACGTCGTCGGACAAGTTGCCGATGGCGAAGAAGGCGCTGCACATCCTGACCGACAACCTCACCGAGAAAGACGCGGTCTCGATCGTGACGTACGCCGGCTCGAGCCGCACCGTGCTGCAGATGACGTCGATCGATCACAAGGATCGCATCCACAAGGCGATCGATTCGCTCGAGTCGGGTGGCTCGACGGCGATGGCGCAGGGCATCGACACCGCGTACGAGATCGCCGCGAAGTGGATCCGCCCGGGCGGCATCTCGCGCGTCGTCGTGCTCTCCGATGGCGACGCGAACGTCGGTCCGCACAGCCATCAGGACATGTTGCGCATCATCGAGGAGCGCGCGAAGGCCGGTGTCGCGCTGTCGACGATCGGCTTCGGCATGGGCAACTACAAAGACACGACGATGGAACAGCTCGCCGACAAGGGTAACGGCAACAACTACTACATCGACTCGCTCGACGCCGCGAAGCGCGTGTTCGCCGACCAACTGACGTCGACGATCGAAACCGCTGCGAAAGACGTCAAGCTGCAGGTCGAGCTCGATCCGGCGCAAGTCTCGCGCTATCGCCTGGTCGGCTACGAGAACCGCGACGTCGCCGACAAAGACTTCCGCAAAGACGAAGTGACCGGCGGCCAGGTCGGCTGGGGTCACCAGGTCACCGCGCTCTACGAGGTCGAGCTCACCGCGGCCGCGAAGCAACG
>DATDCH010000287.1:0-3456 GCA_036524455.1 Kofleriaceae bacterium
TCCATCGCGAGATGAGCTTCTCGGTGCAGCTGTCGTCGCCGCACATCGTGCAGGTCTTCGAGGTGTCGCCGCCCGACGCCGAGGTCCCGTTCATCGCGATGGAGCGGCTGCGGGGCTCGGATCTCGCAACCCGCCTGCGCAACGAGCTGCGTCTATCACTCGACGAGCTGACCGAGCTCGTCCAACAAGTCGCGCGCGGGCTCGACGTCGCGCACGCCGCCGGCATCGTCCATCGCGACCTCAAGCCGCACAATTTGTTCTCCCACGGTGACCGCTGGAAGATTCTCGATTTCGGCGTCGCGAAGGTGATGGGCAGCGAAGGTACGCTCACCGAGGGCGCGATTATCGGCACGCCGAACTACATGGCGCCCGAGCAAGCCGCTGGGCTTACCGTCACGCATCTCGCCGACATCTACGCGCTCGGCGCGATCATCTATCGCTGCCTCACGGGGCGCGCGCCATTCAGCGGCGATGGCAAGGACATCGCAGGTCTGATCTATCAGGTCGTGAATCTGCCGCCGCCGCGGCCGTCGTCGCACGGAAGCATTCCGCGCGGCGTCGAGGATGTAATCGCAGTCGCGATGGCCAAGCTTCCGCAGGCGCGATTTCAATCCGCGCGCGAGCTCGCCGAAGAATTCACGGCTGTGCAGCGACGTGGCTATACGACCCGGTCGTTGCCTGCCAACGCGTGGAGTTGGGGGATGCACTGAGTCGCGCGCTACTCAACGACGCTCGATCGTCACGCCTGCGAAAGCGAACTTGTCGAGCCGCGCACGCGTCTCGCGGCGCAGCTCGTCTACGCTCCCACCCGACATCGGTGTGACCGTTAGCTTCGCTCCATCCGCGAGGTCGTCGGCGCGAATCACGACGCCGTTCGTGATCACGGGACAGTTACGCATCCGGCCACCTCCACTACCACCACCGTGCATGCCGGCTTGGCTGCGACCCGCCGCAAACTCGACGACGTGCTTTGCGCGCTTTTGAATCTCGATGACGAGCGCATCCTTGCCGCGGATTTCGAACTGCACCGCATCCCCGACGTCCGCGATCGTCACGGTCGCGCCGCTCAGCGTCAGCGGGCAATGCCGCATCTTCTCGTCCATGTCGTCGGCGGGCTTCACCGGATCGGCCGGCTTCACCGGATCGGCCGGCTTCGGGGGCTCCGCCGGCTTCGCTGGCTCAGCCTTTGTGTTGTCCTCGCCTTTGCACGCGAGCAAGACGACCAGCAACACGGCGACTCGCATCGGCCGATCATACGGTAGAATGACCGCGTGCGACGCCGAGGCCGAATTCTCGCGATCAAGTGGGGCATGAACCCCAACTCGTCGAGTCTCGGCGTCGACGTCACGTTCCTGCTCGTCGGCGCGACCGCGCTGTCGATCATCACGCCCGTGCTCGGTGCGCTGCTGCGCTGGCGCAAGCCGGTGCGCGCCGACGCCGCCGCAAAGTAATGCGGTTCGCGCTCGTGCTCGTGTGCGCGCTCGCGTGCCGATCGTCGGAACCGGCGAAGCAGAAACCTGTGAGCGAGACCAATGTCGCGCGCACGGAGGTGCGCTTCGATCGCCGCGTCGAGCTGATCACGATCCTGCAGCGTTTGGTCGGCGAGCGCGAGTACATGCGCGCGCTCGGCACGCGCTACGTCGCCGCGGTCGATGCCCACTTCAAGCCGTTCAAGGACCACGCGGCCGTCATCGCGACGCGCGAGCTGCGCCGCAAGAGCATCACGTACGACGCGCCGATGCATCTCGCGGTTCGCCTCGACGAGCAATTCAAGCTGCGCGCGCCGCTCGAAGATCCGCGGTTCACCGGCATCGACATCGAGCCGTACCTGGCCGCCGTGCGCGACTTCGCGGCGGCAAGTAAGTTCGACGAGTTCTTCACGCAGCAGCGCAGCGCGCACGAGCAGATGACCGCGCGACTGCGAGACGCGATCGCCAAAGAGAACGCCGCGGCCTGGTTCGACGCGTTCTTCGGCGAGCGCGCCGGCTCGCGGTTCATTACCGTCGTCGCGCCGCTCGCCGGAACGTGGAGCTTTGGGCCGCACGTCGGCGACGAGATCTATCAAGTGATGGGCGTCTGGAAAGTCGACTTCGACGAGCTGCCGATCGTCGACGATCAGATCATCGAGCTCGTCGTCCACGAGATGGCGCACTCGTACATCAATCCGCTGTTCAACGCGCATCGCGCCGCGCTCGAGCCGCATGGCCAGCGGCTGTTCGCGCAGGTCGGCGATGCGATGACCAAGCAGGCCTACGGCCTCTGGCACACCATGCTCGACGAGCTAGCCGTGCGTACGATCACCGCGCTCTACCTGCGCGACCGCAGAAGCGTCGATGCCGGCGAGCGCGCGATCAAAAGCGAAGTCGAGCGCTCGTTTCTGTGGACGCCGCAGCTCGCCGAGCTGATCCGAACCCGCTACGTCGCAAACCGCGCAAAGTTTCCTTCGTTCGAAACGTTCATGCCCGAGCTGATCGCCTGGCTCGCAACGCAGTGAAATCGGCGGCGATTTAATCGCTGCATCCAATCTCGCAGCGCCGGCGAATGCAGGGGACAGGTGCTGCACGACGCTGCTCGAAACGGCGTCGCCGGCAGCGCTTTATCTAAAGGAGTCTCGATGAGGACGACTGCTTCGTTTGCGCTTTGTCTATTCGGTCTCGGTTGCGGCGAGGTCGAAGCGCCTGCAACGGGTGCACGGTTGCGCGTCGCGCATCTGTCGCCGGATGCACCCGCGGTCGACGTTTGCATCGCGCCGCACGGCAGCGGTGACTTCACCGGTCCGCTACTCGCGAATGCGGGCGGCCCACTCGGGTTGTCGTTTGGCCAGCTCACGAAGTACCTCGACATCGCGCCCGCACAGTACGACGTGCGGCTCGTCGCACCGGCAGCTGCGGATTGCTCGCGCGGGCTCGTCCCCGACTTCACCGAGCTGCCCGAGATATTGGAGGGCGCGAGCGTGATCGTCGCGGCGACCGGAAACCTCGCGCACGGCGGCAACGCGGCGTTCGCGTTGCGCGCGTTCATCGATGATGACGAAGTCGTCGCAGGCAAGACGAAGCTGCGCTTCATCCATGCATCGCCAGGCACGCCGGCGGTCGACGTCGGCATCGGCGGCGGCGTGCTGTTCACGCCCGTGTTCGAGAACGTCGAGTACGGCGCCAACGCTTCGATCACCGCAGCGCCGGCGAGCAGCATCGAGATCTCCGCGCGCGCACACGGCACGACCGAAGACGTGCTCGCGATCAATTCGGCGCCCCTGCCCGCCGATACCATCCTCACCGCGATCGCGATCGGCGAGCTCGGCAATGCCGATGCGCCGCTCGACGTGCTGCTGTGCAACGACAGCGGACCGCCGCACGATCTACTGACCGAGTGCAAGCGCGTCGCCGGGCCGCCGGCGCGTGCCAGCGTGCGCATCGCGCATCTATCGCCCGACGCACCTGCCGTCGACGTGTGCCT
>DATDCH010000288.1:0-5185 GCA_036524455.1 Kofleriaceae bacterium
TTCGGGTTCTTCTCGACGGAGACCAGGCACTGCCGGCACTGCGCGACGATCTCGAGACCCGGGTGGTAACAGAACGCGCTGATGTCGATGCCGAGCGTGCGCGCCGCTTCGAGCACGTTCGTGCCCTTCGCAACTGTGACGTTCTGGCCGTCGATGGTGAGGGTGACTGTGTCCTGAGTCATTTGTCGCACTCTCCACCGATCATGTTGATCATGCCGAAGATCGGCACGACGTCGGCGATGAGGTGGTTGTGGATCAGCTGGCCGGCGGTCGACAGGTGCACGAACGATGGCGAGCGGCAGTACGCCTTGTACGGACGACCCGTGCCGTCGGCCACGACGTAGAAGCCGACCTCGCCGTTGCCGCCCTCGACGAAGCTGTACGCCTCACCGGGCGGCACGCGGATGCCATCCATGATGTGCTTGAAGTGGCGGATCATCGACTCGATCGTGTTGTACGTGTCGGTCTTCGGCGGCAGCGCGACGCGCGGGTCGTCGACCATCGTGGGGCCTGCGGGGATCTGGCGCAGACACTGGCGCAGGATCCGAATGCACTGCTTGAGCTCCTCGACGCGCACGAGGTAGCGGTCGTAGCAATCACCGGTGGTGCCGAGCGGCACGTCGAACTCGACCTCGGGATAAACCGAGTAGGGATGGTCGCGGCGTACGTCGTAGTCGACGCCGCACGCACGCGCGATCGGGCCGACGCAGCCAGTCGCGATCGCATCTTCCTTCGACATCGCGCCGATGCCGGCCATGCGGTCGCGGAAGATCCGGTTGTTGTTGAGCATCGCCTCGACCTCGACCATCACGCCCGCGATCTTGTCGAGAGTCTGCGTCAGCTCGGAGTGAAACCCGTGCGGCAAATCCTTCACGACGCCGCCGACGCGCACGTAGCTGTGCGTGAGCCGTGCGCCGCTGACGACCTCGAGTAGCTCGTAGAGCCACTCGCGGCACTTGAGGAAGTACAGGAACGGGGTGAACGCGCCGAGCTCCATCGCGCTCGCGCCGACGCACGTCAGGTGGTCGGTCATGCGCGACATCTCGCTGACGATCACGCGGATGTACTCGACGCGCTTCGGGATGTGCGGCGTGAGCCCCATCAGCTTCTCGGCGACCATCGCCCAGCCGCAGTTGTTGATCATCGGCGAGACGTAGTTGAGGCGATCCGTGTACGGGAACACCTGCGTGTACGTCGCGTACTCGCTCTCCTTCTCGAAGCAGCGATGAAGGTAACCGGGATGGACGTCGCTCTTGACGATGCGCTCGCCGTCGACGGTGAGCACGATGCGCACGGTGCCGTGCATCGCGGGATGCGACGGACCCATGTTCACGGTCATCAGATCCGGCGGCAGGTCCTGCTCGGTATCCGACAGGTCCTGCACGTCCTTTCGGCCAAGCACGAGCTGCTTGAGCGTGGTCGCCGCCGAATCAGATCGAGATCGGTCCATTTAGCGAACCTCTTTCTTCATCGGATTCATCATCAGGTCGTCGCGGCGCACGAGCGGCTGCCGCTTCTCCTTCGGATAGTCCTTGCGCAGCGGATAGCCGACGAACTCCTCGTACATGTAGATCCGGCGCAGGTCGGGATGACCGTCGAACTTGATCCCGTACATGTCGAACGTCTCGCGCTCCTGCCAGTTGAACGCCGGCCACAGCTCGGCGAGCGACGGCACGCGCGGGTCCTGCTCGGGCACCGCGATCTTGAGGCGAAGCCGCTTATTCGTCATCGAGCGCAGCTGATAGACGACCTCGAAGCGCGGCTTGCTCTCGTCCCAATGCTCGCTGGGCGCGACGCCGATGGGACGCCAGTCCAGGCGATCGATCGCGGTCACGAACACCGGGAACGCGAACTTCATCGCGGGGTCATCGCGAAGCCACTTCGCGACCTCGACGAGGTTGTCGCGCTTGATCCAGGCGATCTCGTCGCCGTGCGTTGCTTCGGTGCGGTCGACGGCGTGGGGAAACTTCGCCACCAACGCGTCGAGGACTTGCTTCGCCATGACTACTCCTCGCGCTCTGCCGCGATCAGGTCTTCACGCTTGGTCCGCAGCTGGCTGTGACCGCGTCCGTGCTGGATGCGATCCATGAGCAAAATGATCGCGTCGAGCACTTGCTCGGGACGCGGTGGGCAACCCGGGATGTAGACGTCGACCGGAATCACCTGGTCGCAGCCCGGCATCGCCGAGTAGTTCTGATAGAAGCCGCCGGTCGACGCGCACACACCAAAGGCGATGACCCACTTCGGCTCGGCCATCTGGTCGAACACGCGCTTGAGCGCGGGGCCCTGTTTCTCGGTGACCGTGCCGACGACCATCAAGAGATCGCTCTGGCGCGGCGAGAACCGCGGGAACTCGGCGCCGAAGCGCGCGAGGTCGTACTTCGGTCCCGCGACGGACATGAACTCCATGCCGCAGCACGCGGTGACGAACGGGTACGTGAACAGCGAGAACTTACGACCCCAGTTGCTTCCGCGTTCGAGCAGCGATTGCTTGGCCCATTTCGCGGCGTCTTCGAGTCGCGTGGTGGAGAGCTCTACTCCCATCCGATCGCCTTCTTTCTCCAGACGTAGGCGAGCGCGACGACGAGGATCGCGACGAACAGCAACATCTCGACGAAGCCGAACACGCTGACCGCACCGGTCAACGGGTCATGCGAGAGCTGGTTGTACAGAATCGCCCACGGGTACATGAACGCAGCTTCGATGTCGAAGACGAGGAAAAGGATGGCGACTTGGTAAAATTTGACCGAGTAGCGGCCGCGCGGAGTCCCGATCGGCTCGGACCCGCACTCGAACGGCTTGAGCTTGTCGGGATTGGTGGCCCTGGGACCGATGAACACGGCCAGAGCCGTGAACAGTCCGCAGAAGCCAAGGGCAAGCACGATGGCCAGTCCTGCTGGCATGTACGCCTGGAGCTGCAAAGCGAGCGCAGTATATGGTGCCGACGAGGGCGGTCAACGCGGCCGTGCGGGCTTTTTTCGAGGCCGATCGCGGGGTTCGGCCATGGAACCGGCGCCGCAAAGTTGAACCTGCGCGCGCCGGCCGGCACGATATCGCCATGCAACGGCTCATGGCGATAGTGACGTTCGTGCTGTTCGCGGGCTGCGTTCCGCTCTCGTACGCGTACACGCCTGCGACGAGCAATCCGGTCGCGCGAAAGCCGGCGGGCTGCAAGTTCGACATCCACACGACGACGCCGACGCAGGGCTACTCGGAGCTCGGCACGCTCAAGCACTACAACGGCGAGGCGCCGAAGGACACCGAGAAGTTTCGCAAGGCCGTCGCCGAACAGGTCTGCGACGTCGGCGGCGACGCCGTCATCGTGACCACCAACGAGAAGGGCCTCTACACGACCGGCTCGGTCGTCAAGTACGTCGGTGGCGCCGAACCGGTCAAACCGGTCCAAGACATGCCGTCGGTGCAGCAGTCCGACACTGAAGTGCCGACGAAGTAAGCGGCGTCTGCGGATTCGGCGCGCGGACCTGCGAGGTCTGCAGCGCACGTTCGGTCACCCGCCCGCATCTTCGCGCGGTTAGGCGTGGCCCACGCGCTGCACTAGAGCTCTCGCGAAGCACTGGTTTGGTGCTCTGCAAGGAGTTCTCTCGTGAAGATCAAAGCTCTCGTTACGATGCTCGTTCTCGGCGCGTCCTCGGTGGCGCTCGCCGACACCTACGGTCCAACGGTTCGCGATCACCGTTCTCCGTACCGCCCGCCCATCGCGCAGCCGCTGCCAGCGCCGCCGGTGGTGCAAGCGCCGCACGCGCAAGCGCCCGTCGCGAAGTTCGGCGGCCGGTTTGGCATGGGTTTCTGGCGCAAGCCCGCGCAGCAGCTGCGCCCGGTCCTGCTCGCGAACGACACGCGCGTCACCGGTTGGTCGAACATCAGCGTGGCGTCGACGAATCGCATGTTCACCAAGCTCGAGCTCAAGGCGAACAGCGGTCGCACCGACATCGATCGCGTGATGATCACGTTCGGCAACGGCCAGCGTCAGGTTGTTTCGCTGCGTGGACGCGGTGACGGCCTGCTCAACGGCAACAAGTCGTTGACGATCGACCTCGAAGGCGGCGCACGCAACATCAAGAGCGTGCTGCTGATCGGCTCGAGCGGTCGCCGCGCGTCGATCGACGTGCTCGCGGTCTAACTGTCGGTGACGGCGGGCGTCGAAAGCGCCCTGGCGTAAGGGCCGCTTCGCGTTACCGTTGAAGCGGCATGCGCGTCGCGCTCGCTGTCGCCATTGTTCTGGGCACGCCTCGGATCGCCGACGCGTGCTATCCGATGTTCACGCGCGCGATCGTCGGCACGCCGCAGCTCGAGCCTGCAGGCGCCGTCACGATTACGAGCGAGGACGTCGCGGTGACGTGCGACGGGGCCGAGACCTGCACGGTGACGTCGACGTTCGGCCTCGCGGTCACGCAATCCGCGCGTGCGACGGTGCGCGGCGCATTCGCGAGTGAGCTCGCGCTGACCGCGGGCAGCCGCGCTCCAGTGGCCGCGAGCCCGCCGAGCTATGCCGGGGCCTGGCAGTTGGTCACGATCGAGCTGACGCCTGCCGACAACCAGCTCGTGATCAACGCGCGCGTCGCGCTGCCCGACTATCGCGACGACTGTTTCACCGACGGCGTGATCGCGCGCCATCCGTATCTGGCATCGGCGCCCAAGGGCAACCAGCGCATATTGCAGATCGACACGACATCGCGCCCGCGCATCGACAAGCCGAGCGGCTGGGACATGGTCGTCGATACGCGCGACGCGACGGAGACCGAGCCGGCGGCGACGCGGCTGTGGTTCACCATGCCCGGGCTCAGCGTCACCCACGGCGGACCGTTCGTGCTACTCGGTCTGGCGAGCGCGGACGGCCGCACGTTCCGCGCGCGCGTGGGCTGGGAAGCGGCGATCGGCAAGCCGTGGCTCGTGTTCGCGCTCGCCGGCGAGACCGACTTCGCCGATGCGTGGAACGTGGCACTGACGGCCGAGCCGATGTCGCGCGCGTGGGTGCTGCCACTGTCGTTCGGCGCGGGCGGTGGCGTCGTGCTCGCGGATGGCTCGCGTGTCGGCGGTCGCGGCCAGCTGTCGATCGCGCTCGGCCTCGTGCGCGTGATGCTGTCGGTCGACGTGATTCAGGCGCGCGACGACTCCGGCATTCGGGCCGGCGCTACCGGTCTACTCGGCGCCTCGTTCTAAGCGC
>DATDCH010000289.1:0-14823 GCA_036524455.1 Kofleriaceae bacterium
GCAGCGCGCCGCCAAGCGCGATGCCAGGCGCGGAGCCGATGCGGCGCTCGCGCAGGCCGCCGACACGCGGCCGAGCACGCTGCCGTTCTACGCGGCGCTCGTGATCATGATCGCGGCGCTCGCCGCCATGATCTGGATCCTCAACAGCTGATCGACTTGTCGAGTAGCCGACGTGACCCGACGTGCTCGGCGCCACGTCGTGCGGCAAACCGTCCGTCGCGTTGAATCGACCCGTCACGTCGACGTCTAATGCCGCTCACGCAGGAGGGGAAAGATGCTCCGACTAGTCTGTTGTGCTGTCGCGCTGAGTGTTCTCGTCCATGGGCGCGCCGCCGAGGCGCTCGACCAGGACACGCCCGTCGAGTTCCAACTGTCGTCGATCGACCAACGCCAGATCACCAAGCGCCTCGACGAGGGCGACGCGCTGACCGGCAAGGCACAGCTCAAGCTGCGCTACTACCGCGACACCGCCTGGTTGCTCGAGCACGAGGTCGATGTCGCCGCGACCACACCGAAGCTCGAGCTCGCGAAGCTCGAGAAGACCGTCAAGCTCGACCGCACCAAGCAGGTCGAGTGTCACGTGCTGCTCCCGACGACGAAAGGCAAGTGGCTCGCGGTCGTTGCCGTCAACAGGCCGTCGCAGCAGCTCGGCAGCAAGCCGCCCGCGTTCAAGCTCGCCTGCCGCCTGATGGGTGCCGCGCTCGCCAAGCAGGACAGCGTCGACTTCAAGTGGCCCGACGTCGGTTCGCCGACCGAGGTCAACTTCGGTTACTCGATCAACATCGACGCGGCGCTTGCCTCCGCCGTAGCCAAGGCCAAGGACGACGTCAAGCGCAGTGACGGCAAGCTCGCGGTCACGGTCGAGCTGTTCGACTCCGCGACGAAGCAGCCCATCGGTCAGCGTACGGTCACTCTCGACGCCAAGAAGCCGACTGGCCTCGACACCTACGCGCTGATCACGAACGCGGACACCGGCACCGGCGAGATCAAGGTCAGCGAAGGCACGCCGGTGCTGTACCGCCTGACGATCCCGACGCACAAGGGCGGCAGCGTGCTCGCGGACGGCGAAGCGACGCCGTGGCGTCTCGGCAGCAACCAACCGCGCTCGTCCCTGACGATCGACGCGAAGTTCCGCTTCGAGAAGGATCCGAAGAAGGCGCCGAAGCTCGGCGTGTGGACCGAGACGAAGGCGCCTGCGAAGGCGACGGCAAAGGCGACGCCGGCCAAGGCGCCCGCGAAGCCGAAGAAGTAACGTCAGAACAGGCTGAGCTGGTTGCTGCGGTTCGGCCGCTGAAACCGCGACGGTGGATCGGGCCAGTCGTCCTGGTTGAAGCCGAGCCGCTTCACCGTGGTGTCGAACAGCGCCTTGATCGTCTCGGCGTAGACGCCGACGCCGCGGCCGCGCGTACCGAACGTCGCGTCGTAGAGCTTCTCGCCGCCGCGCGTCTCGCGCACGCGGTGCATCACGCGATCCGCGACGAGCGGCAGCGACACGCGCAACCGATCTTCGAACACTTCTTTGACGGCACCGGGCAGGCGAAGCAGCGTCCAGCCGGCCCACTGCGCACCCGCGGCGCGCGCGGCTTCGAGGACCTTCACCATCTGGTTGTCGTTCAGGCCCGGAATGATCGGCGCCATCATGACGCCGACCGGCACGCCCGCCTTCGCGAACGTCTCGATCACTTTCAGCCGCCGCTGCGGCGATGCGGCCCACGGCTCGATCGTGCGTGCGAGCTCTGCGTCGATCCACGCGAGGCTGACGCTCAGGTGCGCGCCCGCTTCGCGCGCGAGCTCGGCGATCAAGTCGACGTCGCGCTCGACGAGCGCATGCTTCGAAATGATCGAGACCGGGTTGCGGTACTCGAGACAGACCTCGAGGCATTGCTTCGTGAGTTGTAGGTCGCGTTCGATCGGCTGGTAGCAGTCGGTGACGCCGCTGAACATCACCAGCTCGCCCTTCCACGAAGGTTTGTCGAACGCTTCGCGCAGCAGCTCGGGTGCGGTTGGCTTGATCACGATCTTCGTGTCGAAGTCTGTTCCGGCTCCGAGGTCGAGATACTCGTGCGTAGGTCGGGCGTAGCAGTTGTGGCTGACGACGCCGTTGGCGATGAAGTCACCGGTGCCCGTCGTGATGTCGTAGAGCGGCTGCTCGCCGACAGTATCGATCGAGACGACGCGGCGTTCGATCGTGCGCTCCGCGTCGGCGAACAAGTCGAGCCCGACGAGCGATGTTGCCGGCGCGACATCGGCGACGTGCACCCAACCGGTTGGTGCTAGGAAGCGGTGATCGGCGCTCGCGATCAGCTCTGTCGCATCGGCGAGCCGCATGCGGTAGGCGGGTTTGCGCGTCGACCACTGATCGAGGACGCGCGTCTTTACGTAGCGGTGAGCGACGCCATCGAAGCTCGTGCCGACGATCTCGTCGCCAACGCGAATGTCGGCGATCTGGCACGACATCCCGCTCGAGAGCAGAACCTCGGTGTCTCCATGGCTGCAGTACGCGCAGGCAGACTGGCATCCCCGATACGGATTCGCACTCCAGTTGAAGCCGAGGTCAGGCGAGTCGTTGTGCGAGAGGATCGACCGCGACTGATCTTCGAGCAGCGTGATGGTCGCGGGCGGCGGACCGTCCCCGTCGTCATACGTCACGACGACATCGCGGAACCGATTCGGCGGATTGTCCGTCGCGCGAGACTTCACCGTCGACGAGCGTACTGAACAAATGTTCACATGTCTAGTTTGTCGAGACTCTCGATCAGATCTCTCCGGAGCGGCGGGCTGTGCGCGGCGATCAACGCTTCGCCGACGTGGTCGCGGCGGTGCAACCGAGGCAGTGCGATCGCGCCACGCGTGACGACGTAGCGCAGCGCGAGCTCCGCGATCGTTTGCACGTGCAGCTCGGCCGGGCGTCGGTTGCGTTCGAGCTGTGCGCGCGCGGCTGGGCACGAGAACGCGGCGGGTGGCGTTTGCTTCGCGAACGCGGCGAGCTTCGCGGCGCCGACCGCGATGCGCTCGAGCGTGGCGTCATCGATCGCGCGGCGGTCGTCGTGGATGCGGAGCTTCACGCCGGGGCCGAGCGTGCCCGCGAGTGCGGCACCGGCAAGCGGGCGGCGCGCGAGCACGGCGAGCTTGCGCTCGACGGATGCAAGCGGCTGGGGGGCGGAGACGAGCGCGGCAGCGTCGACGATCGGATCAGCCGCGCGCTCGCACAGCGAGTACGGGACGGAGATCGCGGCGAACCACGGTTCTTGCGTGAGCTCGACGGTGTCGTCCTCGACGGTGTCGACGAAGGCGCCCCAGTGGAGGACCTTGCCTTCGCGGACGAGGCGCGCGCAGGTGCCGACGACTTCGGGCCACGCGGCGGAGGCGCGCCAAAGTGCGCGGACGCCGAGCTGCGCCAGCGGGATGGCATCGAGGCGCGTGGCACGGAGGATCGAGTCGACGCGGTCGATGATGTAGCGGGCGGGCAGGCGTTCGGGCAGCGTGTCGCGTGTCGGGATGCCGAGGCGGTGTGCGATCGCGGGCACGCGGTAGGCCGCGATGATGCGGTCGCGCACGCGCAGCGAGCGGATCGCATCGGCGACGAGCTGCTCGGCGGCCTCTTCGGCGGCGACGTCGATGAGGTCGAGGCCGGACTCGATGACGTGGTGGATGGCGCGCGCGACATCGCCAGCGTCGAGCCCGCGCAGTGCTGCCCGGGAAACGCTGACGTCGCCGCAGCCTACCGGCGGAATCGAGCGCGTCCACATCGCGTAGCAATCCTACCCTGTGATTGAATCGCGGGATGGATCGGGTCCCCCCTGTTCTAGACGCGAAGCCACCGGTGGGTGCATCGGTCCCGCGCGTCGACGGCGTGGCGAAAGTGACGGGGCGGGCGCTGTACTTGGACGATCTGGACGCGCCGGGGGCGTGGTTTGGCGCGACGGTGCGGTCGAAGATCGCGCACGGCGTGCTCGAGGCGATCGATCTCGATCCGGCGTTTGACTGGTCGCAGGTCGTGGTCGTGACCGCGGCGGATATCCCGGGGCACAACTACATCGCGCTGATCGAGAACGATCAGGTGGCTCTCGTGCCGGTCGGTGGGCACGTGATGCACGTCGATGAAGCGCTCGCGCTGGTCGCGGCGCCGACGAAGGAGCTGGCGATGGCGGCGGCGAAGGCGGTGGTGCCGCGCGTGAAGCCGCTGCCCGCGATTTTCACCATCGACGACGCGCTCGCGGTGAAGCAGAAGCTGTACGGCGACAACAACGTGTTCAAGCAGTTCTTGATCCGCAAAGGGCATGGCGACGACGCGGGCCTCGAGGCTGCGTTCGCCGGCGCGACGCAGGTGATCGAAGGCACGTATTGGACGAGCGCGCAGGAGCAGATGTACATCGAGCCGCAAGCGATGATGGCGGAGTGGGCGGATGGTCGCTGCTACATCGTCGGCTCGATGCAGTGCCCGTATTACGTGCACAAGGCGATGAAGCCGCTGCTCGCATGCGGGCCCGATGACGTGGTGATCACGCAGTCGGTGACCGGCGGCGGGTTTGGCGGCAAGGAAGAGTATCCGTCGATGTTGGCGGCGCACGTCGCGCTACTCGCGAAGAAGGCAGGGCGCGCGGTCAAGATCGTCTATGACCGCGACGAGGACATCGCTGCGACGACGAAGCGACATCCAGCGCGCGTGCATCACCGGATGGCGGTCGACGCGAGCGGCGAGATCGTCGCGATCGACGTCGACGTCGTGATGGACGGCGGCGCGTATCTGACGCTGTCGCCGGTCGTGCTGTCGCGCGGCGTGCTGCATGCGGCGGGGCCGTATCGCTGCCCGGTCGTGCGCGTGCGTGGGCGTGTCGTCGCAACGAATCATCCACCGCACGGCGCGTTCCGCGGGTTCGGTGCGCCGCAGACGACGTTCGCGTATGAACGGCAGCTGCAGAAGCTCGCGATCGCGCGCGGCGAAGATCCGCTCGCGCTGCGCAAGCGGTTGGCGCTGCGCTCGGGAGATACGACCGCGACCGGGCAGCTGCTCGGATTTTCGGTCGGCACCGACGAGGTGATTGCTGCGATCGAGCGCTGTGCGGGACCACCGCCGCGCAAGGACGGCGTGCGAAACGGAAGCCCGGTGCGGCGGGGCCGCGGCGTCGTGTTCTATTTTCACGG
This sequence comes from Kofleriaceae bacterium, assembly GCA_036524455.1. Taxonomy (GTDB): domain Bacteria; phylum Myxococcota_A; class Polyangia; order Haliangiales; family Haliangiaceae; genus JABFXX01. Next base: position 5,146 of record DATDCH010000289.1, read on the forward strand.
CGCGGGATTTACCGGCAGCGGCGAGCAGCGCCTCGCGGGCCGCGCGACGGTGGCGAAGACCGTCCTTGGTCGCTACGAGGTGCGGTCGAGCTCGACCGACATCGGCCAAGGCGCGATCACGATCTTCACGCAGATCGCGGCGAGCGCGCTCGGTGTCGATGCGTCGCTGGTCGACGTGGTCGATCCGTCCACCGCGCGGGTCCCGGATAGCGGGCCGACCGTCGCGAGCCGCACGTGCATGGTGGTCGGCGGGCTCGTCGAGAAGGCGGCGCGCGCCCTGAAGGAAAAGCTCGCGGAGCCGCACGACGGCGAAGTGGCGGTCACGTTGCAGTACGAGCCGCCGCCCGGCATCCAGTGGGACGACGCGACGTATACGGGCTCGGCGTATCCGGTGTACGGCTGGGCCGCGTGTCTCGTCGACGTTTCGGTCGACCTCGATTCGTATGAAGTGCACGTCGATCGCTGCGTGCAGGCGGTCGATGTCGGCAAGGCGATCAACCCGGTGATCGTGAAAGGCCAGATCGAGGGCGGCACGCTGCAGGCACTCGGCTGGGCACTGCTCGAGAACGTCGTCTACAAGGACGGCAAGGTGATGAACGCGAACATGACGAACTGCATCGTGCCGACGTTCGCGGATGCACCCGAGCTCGAGACGATCCTCGTCGAAGTGCCGTATCCGTTCGGGCCGAGTGGGGCGAAAGGCGTTGGCGAGATTCCGATGGATGGCCCGGCCGCGGCCGTCGCGAATGCAGTCGAGAACGCGCTCGGTTGTGCGTTCGATGCGATTCCGATCATGCCCGAGCTGGTCGCCGAAAGCCGGTCGCGCTGGAGGCTCGGCTGAGATGACGATGAAGATCACGCTGGAGATCAACGGCGAGACGCGCACGGTCGAGTGCTCGCCTTGGAAGCGGCTGCTCGACGTGCTGCGCGAAGACGTGCGGCTGACCGGTACGAAGGAAGGCTGCGGCGAAGGCGAGTGCGGCGCGTGCTCGGTGATCCTCGACGGCGAAGTCGTGAACTCGTGCCTCGTCGCGGTCGGTCAGTGCGATCGTCGCAAGCTGACCACGGTCGAAGGGCTCGCGCGCGGCGACGTGCTGCACGCCGTGCAGAAACAGCTCGTCGTGTGCGGCGGCGCGCAATGCGGCATCTGCACGCCGGGCATCGCGGTGTGCGCGGCGCATGTCGTCGATCGCGGGCTCGTGCGCGGCAAGGACGAAGCGGCGGCGCGCGCGGCGGTGCGCGAGCTGCTCGCCGGCAATATCTGTCGCTGCACCGGCTATCAATTGATCGTCGATGCGGTGATCGCGGCGGTGCGCGAGGTCGAGCCGTGACCGACTACGCTCGCCCGCGCGATCTGCAGGAAGCGCTCGACCTGCGCGCGCAGCATCCCGACTGGATGATGCTCGCCGGCGGCACCGACTTGATGGTCAACGCGAACCATCGGCCGGCACCACCGGGCATCCTCGATCTGTGGCGCTTGGCCGATCTCGGCGGCATCGTCGCTGCGCCCGATCGCGTCACGATCGGCGCCGGCGCGACCTGGTACGAGGTCGAGAACGACCCGGCGATCCTCGAGCGCTGGCTTCCGCTCGCACTCGCCGCCCGCGAGATCGGCGCGCTGCAGATTCAGGCGCGCGCCACGCTCGGCGGCAACGTCGGTAACTCGTCGCCGGTCGGCGACAGCTTGCCGGTGCTGCTGGCACTCGATGCCGAGCTCGAGCTCGCGTCCGTGCGCGGCAAGCGGCGCGTCGCGTACAAGGATTTCTGTACCGGCTACAAGAAGACCGTGCTTGCACCCGACGAGCTGATCGTGTCGGCGACGCTTCCTGCGCCCAACGCACGCACGCGCACCACGTGGCGCAAGGTCGGTACGCGGCGCGCGCAGTCGATTTCGAAGGTGATGGGCTCGGCGGCGATCGAGCTCGATGCCGGCATCGTGGTGTCGGCGCGCGTCGCGCTCGGCGCGGTCGCCGATCGGCCGATTCGTGTCGCCGCCGTCGAGAACGCAGTCAAGGGGCTCTCGCCGGCCCATGCCGCGGATGCCGCGCGCGCGGCGCTGCGCAGTGCGATCAAGCCGATCGACGACGTGCGCTCGACAGCGTCCTATCGCCTCGAGGTCGCCGAGAATCTGGTCGCGCGGTTCTTCTCGGGCATACTCTCGTAGCAGTGGCTGGAGCACCCGACGACAAGGACCTGCCGGAGTTACCGGCTGACGATCCTGCTGCGGCCAAGACCGATCTGCCCGCCGCGAGCGAGTCGGGCTCGGTCGACGTTGCGATGTCGAAGCCCGACATGCCGGCAAGTGACTCGAAGTCCGAGATGCCGGCGCCCCGTGTCACGGAGGCGCACGGCGACGAGCTTGTCTCGTCGGCGAGCGCGTCGGGCTCCGTCGATGTCGCGCTGTCGCAGCCGGGGATTCCGCAGGCAGTGCCGGCGGCGGACTCGCAACCGGTGTCGAGTGCCGGCGTGGTTGCCGCGGTTGCCGCAGCAGCCGCGCACGACACCGGGCCCGTGCATGCGGCCGGGCGCAGCAAGCGAATCACGAAGGCGGTGCAAGACGCGGTCAGCGGCGGCGTCGAGGTGCTCGGCGCAGGTATCGGCACGCTCGGCGAGGGCGTCACGAAGGTCGGCGATCTGTCGAAGAAGGTGCCGCTCGTCGGCGCGAGCGTCGGCAAGCTCGGCGAAGGCCTGACCAAGGCGGGCGAATCGATCGGCGCGCTGCCACGCGTCGCGCAGACGCGGGCCGGTCGGCTGCTCGTGCGCAGCGTGGTGGTCGGCTTCCTGATCACGTTCTCGTGGATCGCGGCGATCGTGCTCGTCCAGCTGCGATTCCAGAACACACCGGATTTTCGTCCCGCGGCCGAGCGGATCTTGGTCGAGATCAGCACCGGCAAGGCGGGCATCGAGGATGTCTACGAGAAGGCATCGCCTCGCTTCCAAGAGGTCTGGCTCAAAGAACGGTTCGTCGATCTCATGCTCGACCTCAACGCGACGAACGGGAAGTTCCGCGAGATCACAGCCGTCAACAACACGATCATGATGACCGGCCCGACGGGACGCACCGCACGCGTCGGGTTGACCGTGCTGTACGAGCAGGGCATCACGAAGGGCTCGATGAGCTTTCACTTGGATCAGGGCAAGTGGAAGTTTCTCGGCATCGGCGTCGAGGTTCCAGAATCGGTGACGATCACGCAGGCCGAGCGCGAGAAGCGCGTGACCGCGTGCATCGACGAGAAAGGCCGCGATGTCTCCGATCAGCGCGCGAAGTGCGACGTGCGCGATGCTGCCGAAACGATTCTCGAGCAGATCCGCGACGGCAAGGCCGGCGAGGTCTGGGACGGGGCGAGCGAGATCTTCAAGCAGCAAGAGACGCGTGCAAACTTCATTCGCATCTACGAAGACATGCGCGGGCCGCTCGGCGCATACAAGCGGTTGCTCAACGTCACCGAAGCGAAATCGATCGGCGGTCTCACCGCGTTCTTCGATGTCCTCGCCGAATTCGAGAAGTCGAGCGGCGTGCGCATCATCTTCAACTTCGCGCGCCCGTCGAAGACGGCGAAGTGGCAGCTGCGCAGTATCAAAGTCGTCGTGCCGATGCCGCGTCCCGACGAAGGTCGACTGCTCACGCCGCCGAATCCCGACGTGCAGGTCGACGAGCCACCGCTCATGCGCGAGATGTCGCCGTCGAGTCCGACGCGACCCGACGCGCCGGCACCGGGTGGAAGCGCGAACCGCTCAGGCAGCGCGCGCTGACTTACGACGCTCGCGCCGGCGCATCACGTACCAAGCGATCAACGCGGTGAGCGGCCATGCGAGCCATGCCGCGTGCGCCCACAGCGGGCGCTCGAACCGCACCGCGATCGTGTGCTTGCCGGGCGGCACGTCGACCGCGATGAAGTCCGGCGTCACGCGGCGCACCGGTACCTCTTCGTCGTCGACATAAGCGTGCCAGCGCGGGTGCCAGCTCTCGCGCACGGTGAACGTGGTCGTACGCTCGACTTCGACCTCGGCGACGATGTCGGGATCGCTGCCGGGCGAGCTCTGTCGCCACGAGCGGATCGTGCGGCCGCCGGGCGCGTCGCGGTTGCCGCCTTCCGAGCCCACGTACGCGAGCACTTCATCGCGCATCGGCTGATCGCTCTTGATCCACTCGAGTGCTTTCTTGTGACCGAGCTCCTTGTGCGAGTAGCCGGGCGGCAGCGTGCCGGTCACGCGCACCGGCGACACGAGCCCGGGCGAGGGAAGCCGGCGGACCTCGAAGTTCATCGTCTTCGCGACCGTCTCGCCGACCGGCATCTTGCTTCCCATCGACGACATGAACACCAGATACGGCGCGTCGAAGATCCACGCGTTCTTCACGTAATCGCGCTGGGTCCACAAGAAGTCGTAGTTCGGGCTCGCCTGCAGACCGCCGCCGCCCATTTGCAGTGTCGATGGCACGCGGTGATACACGTACGTGAGCAGGTTCCACCAATGGTTCTCGGCGCCGGGACCGCTCTGCTTGCGGCCCTGCGGCTGCTTCGCGAGGATCGCGTTGACGATGCGTAGCTCCTCGGCGCGGCTGTTCGCATGATCGCCGAGCACGCGCACGCGCACGCTGAGCGCACGGCTGCCCGGCACGACGATCAGTACGATCGCGGCGGCCGCCGCAGCGGCGATCACGGTGCGAATCGCGTAGGCCTTTGTCGGCCAGCGACCGACGAGCTCCCATGCGCGTGTGCCGATGATGATCGCGCCGGCGCCAATGCCCATCGCGAGCACGGTCTGCATGCCGCCGAGGAACCGCACCGGCGGAATCAGGTCGTCGCCGATCTTGCCGATGCTCGGGCCGAGGCCGAGCAAGAGCGCGAACAAGAACGCCGGCGCCCACAGCCAGCGGTAGAACTTCGCACGCGCGAGCAGGATCACGACCGGCAGCGACCACGTCAGCAGCGCGAGGCGCATACCGAGCTTCAGTTTCGGATCGAGCCAGTCGAGGATGCGGCCGTCGACGTGCCACAGGCCGAGCATCTTGAAGCCGGGGCCAACCTCGTCGGCGACGCGGTGCGGAAAGCCGCCGAAACCTTCGGCATCGATCCACAGTGGCAGCCACACCGGCATCCACGCGATCACGAACGCGACGGCGAGGATCGCGCCGCGCACCAGCTCGGGTAACAGCGGGCGTTCCGGCGGATTCTGCCAGCGCTCGCGCAGCCACCCGAGCCTCGCGGGAAGATCGGGCGCGATGGCCTTGAACAATTCATCGAACGGCAACAGTACGAGCTGCGCGAACCACGCCGCGAACACCGCGAACCCGAGCGTGATGCCGGCGAACGGATGACACAGGAACACGAATGCGCCCCACGCGATCGCGGCCGCGAGGTGCTTCGCGTGCACCATCCATTGATACGCGTAGCCGAGCGCGAGCGGGAACGCGCACAGCGCCCACGTCTGCGTGTAGAGGCCGACGACAAAGGTGCCCGCATTGCCCGCGCCCCACCGCGAGTCGCCATTCATAAACGCGACGCAGAACGCGGCGATCGCGGCCTGCCACGGCGTCGCGCCGAGCAGTCGCATGCCTTTGTACGCGCACGCCGGCGCGAGCACGAGCGGCAAGATCACGCTGAGCTGAAACCAGAATAGATGATGGCCGAAGATCGCCGCCGGCAGCGCCGACGCCATCTGCGGCAGCACCTGGTAGTAGTACGCCGACGCGTAGCCGGCATTCGCGCTCGGATTCCAGAGGTCGAAGTCGAAGTGGCGCAGGCAGTCCATGAGCCGCGCCGACTCCGCGAAGTGGAACGACAGATCGTCGCCCGCGGTCTCGCCCATGAAGATGTGCGCGTGGATGGCGAACACCGCTACGGTGACCGCGGCAACCGCTGGCAGCGCGCCATTCGCGATCAGCCACGCCGCGATGCGATCCCACGCGTCGGGCTCTTGCTTGGCGCCCTTCGCCGAAGGGTCGGAGCGGCCGAACATGTCCTGCCATGCGCGCCGAGCCCGAAGCCCGAGACTGCGCTTGGCGCCCGGTTTCTCCGCAACGGACCGACCGGCGCGATTGTCGGCGGCACGCTTGTCGGCGGTAGGCTTGTCGTCGGCGGGCTTGTCGTCGGCGGGCTCGTCGGCAACCTGCTTGTCAGCGGGCCTATCAGCGGCGGCCGTGTCGGCGCCCTCGTCGTCGGCCGCTTTCTCGACGGACTTGCTGCTTGCTTCGTCGTCGGCGGGCTTGTCCTCGGTGCTCTCGACGGTCTCCGCCTGAGATGAATCCGCGGTCGTGCCCATGTTGCCCGACGACTTCACGGCTGGCTCGTCATCGTCCTTCGGGTCGCTCATGTAACGACCTCGCCGAGCAGCTCGTCGATGCGCTCTTCGCTGAACAACGGCGTCGCGCCGCGCTCGCCCGCGACCGCTGAGGCCCAGCGCGCCGCTGCGTTACCAGACGTTTGCAAATCCCAACCGAGCGTCATGCCGTGCACGAAGAGGGCGACGAACGCGTCGCCGCAGCCGACGTTATCGCCACCCGGCTTCGACTGCACGCCCGCGACCTCCACGATCTCCTTGTCGCCGTACAGGGTGGCGCCGTCCTTGCCATGCGTGATCGCCAACACTCGGCGGCCTTTGCGCAGCTCGCGCACCGGATCGCGCCATGCAAACCACTCCGCGATGCGCGCGAGCTCCTGATCGTTGACCTTGATGATGTCGGCGGCGGCGATCGCTTCCTTCACCGCGCGTTGTTCGTTGGCGCTCGCGATCGGCAACCTCCGCAAATTCACGTCGCAGACCTTGAGGCACTTACCTTGTGCCGCCGCGATCGCGTCACGCCAGCCGGCGATGCCGGTGTCGGTATGCTGCGCGAGCGTGCCGTACACCATCACGCCCGCTTCGCCGAGCGCCGCCGCGACGTCGCGCGTGCACTCGATCCGCTCCCACGCGCGGCCGGCGACCAGCGTGTAGCGCGGCTCGCTGCCGTCGAAGTTGACGAGCACCTCGCCGGTCTGGCGCTCTGCATCGATCTGCACGAGGTCGGCATCACTGACGGTGCCGAGCAGCTCGAGCGCCTTCCTCCCGTCGGTGTCGTCGCCGACGCGCGACACGAAGCGCGCCCAACCGCCGGCGAGCCCGAGGTGCCACGCAACGTTTGCCGGCGCGCCGCCGAGTCGGTCTCCGTCGGGAAATCGGTCCCACAACACTTCGCCCCAGATGACGACGGCCTGGTCACTACCAATTGACATCGTGGGACTTAGTGTAAAGAATACACGTTAACGATGACCGACGGCCTCGATGACGTCTACGGCGGTTCGCTCGCGCTGCTGACCGATCTGTATCAGCTGACGATGGCCGCCGGCTACTGGAAGGCGGGGCTTGCCGAACGCGAGGCGGTGTTTCACCTGACGTTTCGGCGGCCGCCGTTTGGCGGTGGCTACGCGATCGCGGCCGGCATCGCGCCGGCACTCGCGTACTTGAACCGGTTTCGCTTCACCGCCGACGACGTCACCTACCTCGCAACGCTGCGCGACCCGGCAGGCAAGCCGCTGTTCGAGGCCGGCTTCCTCGAGTACCTGCGCGAGCTCAAGTTCACGTGCACCGTCGATGCAGTGCCCGAAGGTGCACTCGTGTTCGCGCACGAGCCGATCCTGCGCGTGCGTGGGCCGATCCTGCAGGCGCAGCTCGTCGAGACGCCGCTGCTCACGCTGATCAACTTCCAGACGCTGATCGCGACAAAGGCCGCGCGCCTCACCCACATCGCCAAGGGCCCGGTGCTCGAATTCGGGCTGCGCCGCGCGCAAGGCATCGACGGCGGCATCGGTGCATCACGCGCCGCGTATATCGGCGGCTGCGTCGCGACGTCGAACGTGCTCGCCGGCAAGCTGCTCGGCATTCCCGTGCGCGGTACGCACGCGCACAGCTGGGTGATGTTCCATGGCGACGAGCTCGCAGCGTTTCGCGCATACGCCGACGCGCTGCCCGGCAACTGCACGTTCCTCGTCGATACCTACGACACGCTCGACGGCGTGAAGAACGCGATCACGGTTGGCAAAGAGCTGCGCGCCCGCGGTCACGAATTCACCGGTATTCGGCTCGACTCCGGTGACCTCGCGCACCTGTCGCAGCAAGCGCGCGCGCTGCTCGATGCGGGAGGCTTCCCGAACGCGAAGATCGTCGCGTCGAACGACCTCGACGAGCACTTGATCCAGGACATTCAGGATCAGGGCGCTTGCATCGACGTGTGGGGCGTCGGCACGAAGCTCGTCACCGCGTTCGATCAGCCAGCGCTCGGCGGGGTGTACAAGCTTGGCGCCGCCCGCGACGCGCACGGCGTTTGGCAGGAAGCGATCAAGCTGTCCGAACAGCCGATCAAGATCTCGAACCCCGGCATCCTGCAAGTGCGCCGCTTGCGCCAGGGCAACGAGTACGTCGGCGACGTCATCTACGACAGCGAGCACGGCTGCGACCCCGCGTGCGTGCTCCACGACATCGAGGATCCGGTGAAGAAGCCGGTGCAGCTCGCGCACGATCACGCCGAGGACTTGCTGACCACCGTGATCGATCGCGGCCGTGCGATGCCGATTCCCGACCTCGAAGCTGCGCGTGCCCGCGCCGCGCGCGACCTCGCAATGCTCTCGGTGCGTACGAAGCGGTTCCTGAACCCGCAGCCGTATCCGGTCGGTCTCGACGCACACGTTCATCGGCGCAAGCAACAACTGATCGAAGAGGCGAGGGCGCGCCATGCATGAGCCACTGGTGTTCTCGACGCGCGCGTACGACTACCTCGCCGATGTGATCGCCAAAGGCGGCGGCTGGCAACGCGGCGCGGTCAACCGCACCACGTTCCCGGATGGCGAGCACTATCGCCGCATCGATAGCGACCCCGCCGATCGCGACGTGATCCTCGTCGGCGGCACGATCGATGACGAAGCGACGCTCGAGCTCTACGACCTCGCGTGCGGGCTCGTGATGTACGGCGCGTATCGCATGCGCTTGGTCATTCCGTTCTACGGCTACTCGACGATGGAGCGCAGCGTGCGCCCGGGTGAGATCGTCACGGCGAAGACGCGCGCGCGGCTGCTGTCGTCGATCCCGACCGCGAGCCGCGGCACGCAGGTGTTCCTGCTCGACCTCCACGTCGGCGCGATCGCGCACTACTTCGAAGGCGGCATTCGACCGATTCACGTCTACGGCAAGAAGCTCACGACTGCCGCGGCGCGTCGGCTCGGCGGCAACGACTTCGTACTCGCGTCGACCGATGCCGGCCGCGCGAAGTGGGTCGAGTCACTCGCGAAGGACCTCGAGGTCGACGCCGCGTTTGTCTACAAGCGCCGCACGTCGGGCAGCGAGAGCGAGATTACCGGTGTGTCGGCGAACGTCGCCGGCCGGCGCGTCGTGATTTACGACGACATGATCCGCACCGGCGGCTCGCTGCTCAACGCGGCGCAGGTCTACAAGGATGCCGGCGCGGTCTCGATCGACGCGATTGCGACGCACGGCCTGTTTCCCGGCGAGTCGCTCACGAAAATTCGCAGCGCCGGGCTGCTCGGTCGCATTGTTACGACGGACAGCCATCCCCACGCGGTCGCGCTAGCGTCTGATTTTCTGGAAGTCGACAGCACCGCGGGGCTGCTCACGGAGCATCTGATTTCCAACCGGTAGGATCACCATGAAGCTGATCAAGGTCGCTGTCGCATGTGTCAATCAAAC
>DATDCH010000290.1:0-11108 GCA_036524455.1 Kofleriaceae bacterium
GTGCGCCTGCGCGTCGGACTTGTTGACGTAGTGGCAGTCGTTCGTGGCGACGAGCGGAATGCCGAGCTTCCTGCCCATCCGCTTGAGCTCGCCGTTGAGCGTGTCTTGCTCGGGCGTCGGCGTCGGCATCAGCTCGAGGTAAAAATCGCCGGGCGCGAACATGCTCGCGTACTCGCGCGCCGCCTCTTCGGCTGCCGCGACGCCGTTCTTCTCGAGCGTCTGCGCGATCTCGCCGCCGAGGCACGCCGACAATCCGACGAGCCCTTCGGTGTGCTCGCGCAGGAGCTGCTTGTCGATGCGCGGGTTGTAATAGAAGCCCTCGAGGTAGCCCATCGAGTTCAGGTACGACAGGTTCTTGTACCCGGCGTCGTTCTTCGCGAGCAGGATCAGGTGGAAGTTGCGCCGGTTCGTGCGGTCGTGGCGATCGGTCGCGGCGACGTACGTCTCGCACCCGAAGATCAGCTTGACGCCCGCGGCTTTCGCCTCGGTATAGAGGTCGATCGCGCCGAACATGTTGCCGTGATCGGTGACGGCAACCGTGTCCATGCCCAGCTCGTGGACCTTGGGAAACAGATCCTTCACGCGGATCGCCCCGTCGAGCAGGCTGTACTGCGTGTGCAGATGGAGATGCGAGAACCCAGCCATAGCGACCCATTGGTCTAGCTCATCGCGCTGACACTCCCGAGAGGGATCGGCCGGTAATTCTGCCGGTCAGCTTCTTCCGGACCCTTGACAGCTACCCGGTCGATCTCGACGCCGCCGGCTTGCTCGGCGGCGGGTTGGCTTTCGTTCCTGATCGCAGCCCGCATGATCCACACCAGCAGCAGCCATCTCATACGAACAAGATCCTCGTCGCGAACCCAAGTCGCACGACAAATGATCGACGTGGTAAGACCGTTTGTCCTCGTATGCGGCCGCTGTTGGTCCTCTTCGTGCTCATCTCATGCAAGCACGTCGTCACGGAGAAACCCGTGCAGCCCGGGCCGCCCATCCCCGCCGAGCCCGACGCCGCGCTGCAGAACATGGACACCGAGTGCGCGAGCGTGATCACCGCGCTCAATCGCTACGGCGAATGCCCGAACCTCGAGGACGGCGATCGCCAGTGGGCGCAGCGCACCGCCGAGTACGCCGGCGAGAGCTTCGCCGCGGGCAAGAAGTCGGCCCCCGACGAGCCGTCGCAGAAAGCGATCGCGGCGGCATGTCATCGCGCCGCGCGGTCGATCGAGTACGCGACGCAGCGTTGCCTCGCCGGCAAGCGACCGAAGGTCGATTGAGCCGAAACGAGACCGCGTGCTTGCAGCGCCGAGCCAGCGACCGCAGGTCTAGTCGGACCAATCGCAGCTGAAGATCGCGTGATCCGCGTCCGCGACGAACGACCGCTGATCGGCGGCAAGGTACTCGAGGCGGTGTGGGCGATCGAGCGGACACTCCGCAGCGTCCGGCGTCGCTCGCATGCAGTCCTCGTCGTCCCCGCACCAGTGCGGCCCAACCGCAATATGGGTCTCGTCCGCGTTTGCGAGCGCGACATAGCAGCTCAACACCTCAACCGCCTCGCCGGTCAGGAGGCTCGGGCGCGTCGTGTGCACCGGCTCGCGCTCGAAGCACACAGCGCTCGTGCCGAGCGGCACGCGATACAGCTCGAAGCCGGTAGCCGGCGGGCCCAACGCAGGCGACGGCTCGTCGCCGGAGGTGACGCATGCGAACAGCGAGAAGGCGATGACGAGGGTGGCGCGATTCATACCGATGAGTGCGCCGGCTGCACGGGATCCGTCACTCGACGTCAGTCAGAATCAGATCGCGCTGCGATGCCTGCGCGGACGTTCATGTGTTATCGCGACCGCATGCGGATCGCGATGTGCATTTCACTCATTCTGATCGCGTGTGGACCGGGACGGACCACGTTCGCGCGGTATCCCGGCAGCAGCCCGACGTTTGACCGCGCAAGCGCAGATCCGAAAGCGCTCGCGGTGGCAGATAAGGTGATCGTGGCAGCCGGTGGCGCCGCACGCTGGAACGAAGCGAAGCAGCTGCGCTGGTCGCAAGTCGTGATGCTCGACGGCAAGCAAGTCATCGCCGGTGAGCAAGCGTGGGATCGCTGGAACGGTCGCCATCACGCGCGCGTTCGTCGGGAGGACGGCGACGTCGTCGTCATGCGGCCGCTCTATGAAGACGGCGGCTCGGCGTTCGTCGACAAGGACAAGCAGCTGCGTAAGATCGAGAGCGGTTCCGTCGAGTCCGTCGCTGCCGCGCGCGAGCGTTGGGAGTTCGATACCGCGATGCTGTTCATGCCGTTCTTGCTCGAGGAGCCCGGCACGAAGCTGACCTACGAGGCCGAGCGCAATGGCCAGGACGGCAAGCCGCGCGACGTCTTGATCGTGACGTTTCCCAAGGACCCGACTCGCCGCGCCGTCTATCACATCGACGTCAACCGCGAGACCAACATGATCGATCGCATCGAGATCCAGAAGGCCGGCGCGTCCTCGCTGGAGCGGCTCGGCTACTCGGTCAAGGATTGGCAGGATGGCGGCGGCATCAAGTTTCCGGGCACGTTGCAAAACATCGGCATGCCGGGCGAGGTGATCACGTTCAAGGACCTCACCGTGTCCGAGCCCGACGACACGCTGTTCGTTCCCCCGGCGATGATGTGAGCGCGATGTCACGCCTCACGATCACCTGCGTCGCGCTTGTTTGCGCTATCAGCTGTAAGAGCGAACCCGCCAAGACGCGCGCAAAGAAGGCCGCCGACGCGAAGGAGTTCTGGCCCGACGCGCCGAAGCCGACGATCAAGACCGGCACCCGAACGTTTCGCTACAACCCGGCGAACCTCGGCCCCTACCACATGTTCGCCGACGGCGGCTCGACCGACTCCCCGATCGCGATCACGTTCAAGATGATCCTCGACCTCGACTTCCGCGCGGCGGACGCACCCACCGAGCGCAACGTGCACATGACCATGCTCGACATGTGGATGAAGGCTGGCCCGGCAAAGATGGTCATGCGGGTCAACAGCAACGAGTTCTACTTCGAGCAAGGCGAGGAAAAGACCTCGATCAAACTCGGCGACAAGGATTCGCCGTTCGACGTCGCCGAGCTGACCACGCGCCCGCTATCGATCTTCACGTTCGACGCCGACGGTACCGTTCGCGTGCGTGCGAACCCCGACCATCCATTCGAGACGGTCGGCGGCGGTGGTGCGGAGGACATGCTCGAGAGCGCGCTCGTGCTGTTTCCGAATTTGCCGCCCGCACCGATCGCGCCCGGGCATCGCTGGACCGTCATGCACAACACGCAGCTCGGCACGTCGCAGACGCGCGTCGACGTCGAGTACGCGTACGAGTACGTGGGAGACGGCGCGTGTCCGTCTGGTACGGGAACGTGCTCGCTGCTGTCGTTCACGGCGTCGTCACCCGGCGTCGATGCCACGACCGAGACCGGGATAAAGGTGAATGCTGCCTACGGGTTCGCCGGCAAAGTATTCTTTAGCCACGACCGCGGCATCATCGACGAGTCGCGCGTACGCGCCGACATCGACATCAAGAGTGACCAGCTGTCGATGCAACTCGGCGTGACCTATTCGGTCAAGCCAGGCTAGATCGCGCGCTGCTGCTCGGAGCGGCGCGTGGTGCGCACGTGCGCCGGCACCGCGAGCGGCGCCACGGCCGGAGGCGACGATCGATGCAGCGGCGCGAGCTGGGGCGCGTGCGCCGGTACGCCGTCGCGAATCCGGTTGTAGGCGAGCTCGCCGAGCCACACGAGCCAGAGCGGAATCAGCGCGAGCACCATCCCGAGCGAGCCGAAAAGCTTCGACGCGATCGTGTCGTGCTTCTTGCTGTCGCTGACGATCCACTCGATGCAGTGGAAGCCGACGAAGTAGATGTACGCGGGATAGAGCAGCACGAACCGCAGCGGGAAGTAGTGCCCGATGATGTTGTGCATGAACGTGAACACGCGCTTCGCGTAGCGCGGCCCCGACAGCGTGCGCTTCGCCATGCCACCCGGCACGTCGAGCCGGCGGACCATCTTCACGTGCGGATCGAACAGCATGTACTCGCCGGGCAACTTGCCGGCGTTGATGCGGTAAGCGAGCGACGGCTCGTCTTCGATCGGCGTGCACTCGTCCCACAGGCCGAAGCGCTCGAGCGTGCGGCGCGGGATCGCCGCGTTGCCGCCCATCAGGCTCTCGACCTGCTTCTTGACGTCGGTACGTGCGTAGACGCGCTGCCACTTGAGAACGTTGAACGACAGCACGTGCCGGCGCGCGCGAGCCGGGTTGGCGTACGGCTTCTCGTCGCCCTCGTCGCCCGCATCGATAAACCGGCCGGTCACACCGAGGCAGTTCGGATCGGCGAAATTTGCCTCGTGGCGCGAAAGCCAGTCGCGGCTCGCAGGCAAGTCGTCGTCGTCGATGAAGACGAACAGGTCACCGTGCGCGGCGCGCACGCCGGCGTTGCGCGCACCCGGGCCGCCGAGCGGCGCGAATTGGAGGATGCGGACCCGGGGGTCGCGTGCCAGCGAGTCGAGGACCGCGAGGTCGTCGGCCGGGCGGTCCGTGCTCTGCTCCACGACCACGATTTCGAAGCTGTCATGATCCTGCGCGAGCAGGGCCTGGAGCAGCTCGGCCAGCGCCGCCAACCGGTTGAACGAACGGACGATCACCGACACGCGCGGGCGCACCGATGGGCTTCCGTTCACTGCACCGAAGAACAGCATGTCCACCGTCAGTAACACAGCTGGCTTGGCACCGCATCTGTTCGGATTTCCACGCGATGTCAGGAATTCAACACCCCAGGAGAATCGCGTCAGATCGGGCATTCACCCGCTCGCATGCGTTACGGTTGGTTCGTGCTCTGCCGTCTCCTGCTCGTCCTCGTGATCGGCGCGTGCGGCTCGAGACGCGCCGAGCCCATCGTGGCCGGAGCTACCGCCGCGAAGTTGCCGGAGGGCCCGCCCTACGTGACGCCGGGCGAGCGAATTTCTTATCAGCTGCAGATCGGCGGCATGAACCTCGCGACGTACGACGTCGGCGTCGGCAGCACCGTCGAACAAGTCGGCGGCCATCGCGCGATCGCGGTGCAGAGCCACGCGAAGTCGCAGGGCCTGGTGTCGATGGTGGCGAACCTCGACACCACGTTCACCTCGTGGATCGACGTCGAGACCGGCCGGCCGCTGCGCTGGACCATCGAGGAGCGCGGCCCCGACGGCGCGGTGAAGGAAGGCGCCGACGCTCGCTTGTTCGAGCGCAAGGGCGATCAAGTTCCGGTCGAGGTTCGCTGGGGCGACAAGGCACCCGTCGTGGAGATGCAAAAAGTGTCGATGCCCGATGTCTGGGACTACAACGCGCTCGTGATCGCGGTGCGCGCGTGGGAACCCAAGCGCGGCTCGACGGTGACCGCCGAGGTGATGCGCAGCATGTATCTGTGGCATGTAACGGTCATCGTGCGCGGCGAGGAGAATGTGACGACGGAGATCGGCGACTTTCCTGCGCTGCGCATCGACGGGATTTCGTACCGGCTGCGCCGCGACGGCACCCGCGACGCGGGGGCGCCGGAGCGCAACTTTACGCTCTGGATCAGCAATGACGACGGCCGCGTGCCGCTGCAGAGCGTCGCGCAGAGCGACTACGGCGACATCAAGATGACTCTCGTCGACTACCAGCCCGGCAATGGCAATCGACTCCGTCCCTGAACCCGCACGCCTGGTCGATGCGAGCGAGCCCGTACCTCACGCGCGGCCCGCCGAAGCGTGGATCCTCGCCGGTACGATCGACGGTCGCGCCTGTGTGCCGGCGCTCGACGCCGACGTCGCCGGGTTACCCCACGTGTTTCGCCTCGCGGCCGAGCTCGCGCTGGCCGGCATTCCCACGGCCTATGTGATCTCGCCGGAGCCGCTCGCCCCCGCGCTCGCTGCGATGCTGCGCGACGACGACCGGCTCGCGAAGATCAAGGTCAGCGTCGTGCCCGAGCCGCCGCCCGGCGCCGTCGGCGACGGCATCGTGATCGTGCGCGCGGATCGCATCTTTCATCGCGACCTGCCCAAAGCCGCGATCACCGCGTTTACCGGCTCCAGTGCGCGCATCGCGATGGTTGCCGGCGAGCATGACGGCGTCGTCGTCACCGATCGCACGTTCGCCAAGCGCCTCGCCGCCGTGATCGCCGAACCCGGGCGGTTCACTGCCGAGCTGCGCGAGATCGTCGATGACGACGTCGTGCTCGCGCCCGAACCGTACCTCGCGTTTACGACCACTGCGCCCGATCGCCGCGCGCTGCGCCGAGCCGAGCGGCGGCTCGTGTGGTCGCTGCGCAAGGGTGCCGACGGCATCGCGTCGAAGCTGATCAACCGCTATCTGTCGTTACCGATCACGTGGCTCCTGATGCGCACGCGCGTGCTGCCGAACCACGTCACGCTCTGTGCGCTCGCGTGTGCGCTCGCGGGCAGCGTCGTGATCGCGCAGGGTGGTTTCGCGGCGGGCGCCGCCGGCATGTTGCTCGTCGAGCTCGGCTCGATCGTCGACGGGATCGACGGCGAGCTCGCGCGCCTGAAGTTCTTGTTCTCGAAGACCGGCCAGTGGCTGGATACGGTCGTCGATGACATCGCGAACGTCTGCTATTCGGGCGGCATCATGCTGAACCTGCATGCGGCGGGCATCGCGTGGGCGCTGCCGCTGTGGGCCGCTGCCGCGATCGGCTTTGTGCTCACGCAATCGTCGCAGTATTGGCTGATCCGGCGCGTCTATAACTCGGGCGACCTCGCCGCGATTCCGTGGGCGTTCCAGAGCACCGCGTTCCTGTCGCAGCGGCCGCGCGGCTTTGTGCCGTGGCTCAAGGCGACGGCGCCAAAGCTGCTCAAGCGTGATACCGCGGTGACCGTGTTTACGGTGTTCGCGTTAGCCGGTCACCTCGACTGGGTCCTTGTCGGCTACTCCGCTGGAGCGCTTCTGTTCTTCGCCGTGTTTTTCGTTCAGTTCGCGCGCAACGCGGGCTCGGTTCGCCGGGCGCTGCGCGCGCGCTAGCTCCTTCGTCTTCTCGACGGCCTTGCGATACGCGACCCGCTCTTCGGGTGACAGCGACATCCAGCCTCCCATCGAGTAGCCCGCCATGAAGAAGAACAGGACGTCGAAGCCGAACGCGGGATATACGAACCAAATGCCGATCGCGATCGTGAACGTCAGCACGATCACGACGTTGACGTACCAGAAGTGGCTGCGCGTGATGTGATGGCTCGGGAACGGCAGGTACGTGAGCGTCGCAAGCGCCATCACCGGAATCAGCACGACGCCGAGCCACCAGCCACCCGGCGCGTGCGCCGCGAGCTGCGCGTTGCAGTAGCCGATCGCCATGAAGCCGAGCACGCTGCGCGGCAGCCCCGACCACACGCCCTTGAAGTTGATCGGTGCCACGATGTTGCGCGCGTGGCGAATCGACACCGCGACGATCAGCGACGACGCCAACGCGATCGCGAGCACGCGCCCCCACGGATCCGGCAATAGGCCGACGTCCTTGTAGACCGTGTACACGATCGCGGCCGGCGCGACGACGTGCGAGAGATGGTCGGCAATCGTGTCGAACTCGCCGCCGAACTCGTTCGACGTGCCGAGCTTGCGCGCGACCCAACCGTCGAGCGTGTCGCCGAGCAGGTAGCCGAGCATGACCGAGACGCCGGCCCAGTACGGCTGGCCATCGATGCACAGGCAGATGCCGACCACTCCGCCGAGCAGATTGATCGTCGTGAATAGGTCCTTGATGCCGAACATCAGAGGACCTGTAGTTTACGCCGTGCGACGAACGATGCTGCGAGCGGCACCGACGGAGACCGAGCTGGTCTCGATCTCGGTGATGTACTCGAGCTCTTCGAGCTTGCGACCGGTATACGGCGTACGAATAAACGCCTCGATGATCTGCGCGTTGTGCGCGAAACCCATCTTGGCGGCGAGGCACAACACGTTGGCATTGTTGATGGTGCGCGAGGCCTCGGCATCATCGACCGTGGTGCAGCGCGCGGCATAGATGCCACGAAACTTGTTCGCGGCGATCGACATGCCCATGCCCGTGCCGCAGATCAGGATGCCGAAGCTGTCCGGCTCGTCCTGGACCTCGCGGCAGACCAGCTCGGCCGAGCTGAGGTAGTGCAGCCGATCGCTGTCCACCGCCTCCAGCATCGCACCGCCGGAGACAAGCAATAAGCCGCGGTAATCAGTGAGCTCGGGGGCCAGGTATCGGTCGTAACCGAACACGCTGCGCCGACCGCTATGTGAACCTAAGCGACGAATCAAGGTAGTACGCCCTTCTACCAAGGTCCGAGGCTTTACAGCAAGATCGTTGCCACGCTGTCACACGGCCGTCGCACACGAGTTAGCCGGTCCGGATGACAGGTCTTCCCCACCTCGGTCATCCGGGGTGTCGGTCGCCCCGACAAGGGGTGTCAACGCTTCAACACATCCGTCAGAGCCGACTTCATACCTTCGATATGTGCGTCGGTGAGGTCGCCGATCGTGCTGAGCTGGAAGTGCGTCTGGTCGCCAGGAATCCCGTACAGACAGAAGTAGCCGAGCTCCTCCATCCGCTTCGAGAACTGGGCATACGTGGTGCCCTGCGGAAGTCGGAAGTTGACCGCGATGTTCGAGCGAAACGCCTCTTCGAGTAACGGCCGCGTGCCGCCGGCACCGAGCGTCGCCAGGTGCTCGATCAGCGCCGCCATCTGATCCTGAATGCGTTGATAGTGACGCGCGATGCCGACCTCGGTGAGGTGCATGCAGGCCGCGTGAAGAGCCGCGTGTAGCGCGACCGGCTGCGCGAACCGCGTCTGCGCTTCGCTCGCCTGCTTTTGATACTCGGCGACGACATCGAGGTAATAGCCGCGCGCCGAAGTCTGTTGTCCCGCCTTCGCGAGCGTGGGCACGGCGGCCTTGCGTGTGAAGATGATGCCGAGACCCGGCGCGGCCATGATCGCCTTAGCGCTCGACGCGGTCGCGAGGTCGACCTGCGCAGCCTCGAGATCGATCGGATACGCAAACGCGCTCGAGATCACGTCGACGGCGACCATCAGGCCACGCTGCTTGCAGAGCTTGCCGAGCTGCTCGAGCGGATTGCGCAGGCCTGCGCGCGTCTCGTGGCTGACGAAGAACACCCACTTGATCGTTGCGTCACGGTCGAGCACGGCCTCGACGGCGGCGACATCGATCGGTTGATCGGTCGGTAGATCGAGCGTCTCGATCGCGATTCCGTTCTGCCGCGCTTGATCGACGGCGCGCGCAGCGAAGAAGCCGTTGTTGACGATGAGTCCCTTGCCGAGCGGCTCGAACGCGAGCAGGCAGGCTTCGTTCGCGCCGGTGCCGGTCGCGGTCATGATCGTCGCGTAGAAGTCGTCGGCCCGCTTGATCCCGATCAGCTGCTTGAGCGCAACTTCGGTCTCTTTGAACATGTCGCGGAACGCGTCCTGCCGGTGGTAGTTGCAGCGCGGATGCGAGAGCGCATGCGCGACGCTGGGCGGAATGCGAACGGGGCCCGGGGTGAACAGAATTAGCTCGTCGCGCGCCATTAGGGGACTAGCCGTGGGTATCACTCAAACAGCCGAAGTCCAAGCGCTTATCGTCAGTTTGCCGGGCCCTTCCGTTCGCGTAGTAACGCAAGCCACGCTGGGGCGACGACCAGGGCCATCAGAATACATGCGACCTCTCCGAGCAATGCCGCGAGACCAAACGCACGGATTCCGCCGTTTGCCGACAACATGAGCGTGCTGTAGCCGACCGAGGTCGTGTACGAGCACATCAAGACCGCACTACCGGTGGTCGTCATCAGGTGGGCCGGGCCCTGCGATCCCTCTTGGCGATCGCGCACTGCGAGGTTCACCGCGTAGTCGATCCCGATCCCGATCGTGATCGGCAACGCGATGAGATCGAGGAAGTGCACTTTGAGACCGACCAGCGCGCACGCCGCGATCATCACGATCACACCCGCGAGCCCGCACGCGAGCGTGACCATGCCGTAGCGCCGATAGCCAACGACGAGGAACACCGCGAGGATCGAGCCGAGCAGCGCGAACGCGATGATCTTCGGTGCGTCGCGCTCCATCGTCGTGACGATGTCGGCGACAACGAGCGCCTCGCCAGCAACCAGCGCTCCGTCGGGGAGCTCGAGCGCGCGAACTTCCTTCGCGAACGCGAGCCGATCGTTGACGTCGAACGAGTTGAAGCGCGCGGCGCCGCGCAGCACGATCAGCTTGCCGCGCGAGCCGTCCTTCTCGATGAACGGCCACGCGAGCTCCATGGGCACCTCGTCATCGCGCACGGGTCTCAGATCGGGCGGAGGACGCAGCCGTGCGAGCCGCTGCTTCTCCTCGTCGGAGAGCGTCTCCTGCAGCCCCGGATCGTCGAGCAGCGCGGCGACGTCTGTCAGCACCGCGAGCTTCGCCGGCTGCTCGGCCGGGATTGCGTCCTCGAGGCTGCGCACGTCACGGAGCCAGCGTTGCTCCGGCGGCCGCGCTTGATCGGCGGCGCGCAGCTTGGCGACGAGTGGGCCGACCTGTTCGCGCCGATCGACGGCGATCACGACTTGATACGCCTGCCCCGACAGCACGCCGCTCGAATCGAACGCAGTCTTGATCTTCGTGTCGACCGCGCGCACGCCGCGGATCTCCGATGTGCTCGACTGCAGGTCGCGCCAGTCGCGCGTGAACGGATCGTGCGCGACATAGACGATGTCGATCACGAGCGCGATCACGGTCAGCGCCGCGCCGATGCCGAGCACCTTGCGCAGCGACGCCGCCGGGAACAGGCGCGCGAGCTGCCTGCCGAGCGCGGGCGGTTTCGTCGCTTTGATCCGTCCGCGCGATGCGAACGCGTACAAAGCGGCCGGCAGGATCGTGAACGTCGTGATCCAGGTGATCGCCATGCCGATGCCGGCGATCGCACCGAACTGGCGGAAGCCGCGGAAGTCGGTGACGAGCAGCGAAGTGTAGGCGGCGGCGGCCGTCGCGGTTGCGGCGAGCGTCCCGCGCAGTGCACCGGCGATCGCGCGGCGCAGTCCCACTCTCGCGTCGTGGCCGGCGCGCAACTCGTCGAGGTAACGCGCGGCGAGCAACATGCCCGGGTTGATGCCGTTGCCGATCACGAT